>JAPLCU010000177.1 GCA_026392045.1 Armatimonadota bacterium | reverse complement strand
CCTTTCAAACTTGCTCGGTGTCGCACCAGGCTGCGCAACTCCCGCTCACCAGGTGCAGGCACATAAGCTTCAGGCAACAGACCAACTCGCAAAAGAGTCGCCAATTTGTAGGCATCAACTCTATCGGTCTTTACAGAGGCTAGTCCGATCATCTTTGCCTCTTTGGAATGACATATATGGACTTCAAAGCCCAGGTCATTCAACAAGTCGTAAATCATCCCCCAGTTGTGGGTCGCCTCCAAGGCAACGCCGGCAGGCAACTGGAGATTCCTGAAATACCCATCTACTGAATCAGGTGTGTTTTCAATCTTTGCACTCGCTAATTTGTCACCAACTTTGTTTAACACGCACGTCTGTAAATTTTTCTTGTGTACATCAATTCCAACGTATATCATGATCATGGCCTCCTTTGGGTCTTGAATTAACTCCATTGTAGCGCATGCTACGTAAGGAGGCCACTACATTTTCATTACATCAGCATATAAATTTTGAGCCTGAGACTTACTTGGGCTCTTTCTTCTCGGATTGCTTCTTTTGCTCTTCAATGAATTCATTGGCACGTTTTTCGGAGTATAGCGGGTAGATCTGGCCTAAACTGCCGGCATCCACCGTAATGCCATCTCCCTCAAAGGTCAGCCTATATGTGTGCGGCTTCTTTTTGCCTTCTCCCAGCGGAATCCTGACTAACATCGCCGCCTTGCTGCCGCTTAAGTCCACCCTAACCAGCCGCATTTTGAGGCCTAATATCTTTGCAGGGTCTGTCGGAGGAGGTTCGAGCGCCGATTTCATCTCAGGGAATGCCTCAAGCAAAGACCTGACCTGCTCTTCAATTGTAAGACCAGCATTGGCGCTCTCAGGATCCGACATCTGCGGGATATTCTGCATCCGCCATGCCTGCATTCGCTGTTCCATCTCCGGCCGCGAGGCCCGCCAATTATGCATCATCACCAGCGTGCCCAAATCACCAGTTTTGCCCATCATCTCGGCGCTTTTGCTGAATGCCGTCAGTACACTCGCCCTCGGAAGATTAGCCAACGGCAGCCCATCTTTTGATTTTGCCAGAGCCTTATTTTTAGCAGACAGCTCAGCGTATATCTTCCAAAAGTCCAAATTGCTAACAGCCATGCGGAAGAAGAATGGGCCGCCCAAGTCTCTGTGATTAAGTATCCATTCTGCATACTGATCATTCGGCAATAGAAGCGTCGATGCCACATCATCAATTTCAAGACCATCGCCATTCATCTTGCTAATAAGCCCAGCAATCAGCTTTTCCGGTGCAAGCGCTTTGTGCTGATCCCACCAAGCGCTATGCCAACCCACCACCAGTTTGGCCGAAGTATCTGCAAACCAGTCTGTATCCGACACCCAGTGATCACTTGAAAAGGCATCAGTAACGCCTGCCTTAGAATCCAACTCCGGCTCGGTCTTAGAGCCAGCTTTGGAAGCGACGGCGGACCCATCTTCGTTAAGAACAGCATCTGATGATTCAGCGCTATCAGATTCCTCAGGAGGCGCGACCAGAAGCGCTCTTAGTGTTGTTTCCTTATCGTAGAGGCCAAAGCAATCAACTATATTGCTCATTGCATGGCTATGAAAATCCTCACAGACTATAGAGAATCCAGAAGCCTCAGCTATGTCCACCACCAAGTCCGCAAATGTCTGCTGCATGTCCTCTTTTGGCTTTGGAATCTTGAACTTACCGTCCATGCCAGTGATCGCACGATGTTCGTCGTCCAGTTTGGTCATAGTCCGCGAGTAATCGGTAGAGGGCGGCTCCAACGCATCGGCAGGATCGTCTTCGTGCAGTTTGCTGAAAGCCTCATCACCTGAAAACGGGGGATACAAGCCGTCAGTTGCTAGCATAGAATCACTGTCCAAACCCATGTAAAGGCCAGACAGACTGTCCAAATCAAACAAACCTGGAACCATCACCATTGAATCAAAGTAACTGCGCTGACTTCCAACAGTAAATCTCATCTTTTCCATGTCAGCCTCGGTCAGATCGCGCGGTGGCTCTGGACGATAGCTGCTACCGTCTTCAGCGAAGATTTCTGAGTGGTCGGCCTCATACGAATCCTTTGCGTAAATCCCAAGATTTTGAAAATACGATTTGAGGGCCTGCGCAAGACGCGACGGGGACGACTTGATATCAAAGCTGAGCAATTTACCAGACATCACAGCTTCCTTCGAGCCCGCTGGAAGTGCGGACATGACATCCGCAGCGCTCTGCAGCATTACACTTTTGCTCTTTTCTTCCTCGCTATCACCATAGCTCATTGCAGAAAAACCTTTCTGCTTGAGTGTGGCCCAGGCATCCCATTGATTGTTTAATGTGGTGTTCTTGGCTTCTTCCAGGTTCTTGAAGTAGGCTGCCAATTGATTTTGCCGCGCAGGGTCACGCCAGATCCTATAGCGCCTGACACCCTTAACGGTGGAAGTGCTCAGCGCGAGGTGGGTGGCATCCGCGATTGCTCTCAGAAGTTTACCAAGGGGGAGATTCTTAACGCATACTACCAGAGGAATATCACGCACGTGCCAATCATCGGCATTAATGCCACACTTTATATCTACCCCCGTCTTCTTAGTGATCTCTTCCAAAACAGTATGCAGGCGCTTCTCGGTGGATGTGTAGGTGATCTTCTGCGCGAGGCGCAAGTCGGGGCCTGGTTCTTCGCGGCTAGCTGTAGACCCACCATTCTTGTAGGGATCGACAGCTATCTTCTCCGCGCAGACGCTGGAACATAGCAAAACCGCAAGAGCAGCCATTCGTAAAATAACCAAAAGACTCTTCATGAATGCCTCCCGCTATAGGTCTCAGTGAGTAAGACGCTCCAAAGCGGCCGTTTTGTGTATTCGTGTAAACAAATGCCCTCCAGAAGGGGGACAACTGGAGGGCAGGATGTAAGCTTATTAATATATCAGTGCGTGTAGACCATATTTGGTTCGCCGATAGTCATGGGCTTTGGTTCAGCGTAGCTCCATGTTAGATTACCTGACCGCGCCGCGCCCGATGGCGTCATAACCACTGCTTCTTTGCTGAGGCTTGCAGTGAGCGTGATGGTGTAGGTGGTCTTGCCTGTGTCGGTTGACTCTGTCTGCTCGGCTATGACCGTGGGAGTGTCCAGCGGGACTGCCATACCCACCGCAAAATTCTTCGTCGCATTGATAAACCGTGGCACGTCCTGTGTTACAACGTTCGGGCCCACAACTGTGCTCACACTCTCGTAATACGGGATTTGCAGATTAAGGCTAACCGAACCTGTCAGGCTCAGCCGGTTTCCAGAAGGCTGGCCGATGTTCATGAGCAGCGGCATAAGCTGAGCGCTCATCGTGTAGGTAACAGGCACGTTTTGCGGCGCCTCGAAAACAGACCCTCCACCTGTGCTTTGGACAGCCATCGGTGAACCTTCAGCGCCAGTATTAGTCGTGTCCATTGTAATTTTAACCGGTTTCCTGCCCATCGCTGTGAATGAGGCTGTTGTCACAATCCTAAGCTTAACTGACTGCACGGGAAGGTCTATCCGATTAGCCGCTATCAAAACCGTAGTTCCCTCAATGCGATAAGGTACCTTTACAGTCTGTAGCAACTGCCTTAGCGCAACATCCACCGGAACTTCGTTAAAATTCGCAATGACTTTGGGCCAGTTGCCCTGCGAGCAGAATGTATAACTGATTTGGGAACCCTTGAGCAAAGTTGATACGGCCTCAGTGACTACAATATCTTTAATGCTTGCGCTTACAAGCTGCTTCCACGGATCTTTTGGCTGCTCGGCAGCAGTCGATAAAGAAGACAGCATAAGAGTAAAAGCTAGCGCTGATAGCATACTACAAATTTTGATGAGTTTCATATTCAGAATTCTCCTTTTGCAGGCGCAGAGTTTGATCACGCTTTTACAGTCTATACTTCGTATTCACTTTCGTCAATCATATTGACCTGTTGTAAGAGCTCACTCTTGATGAGTACAATGTGAGCATGCTGAGCCCCGTCGAAGTATGTGGCTACGAAGTGACATGTAACTAAACTTGACCGCGCCCTTCGACGGAGCTCAGGATGCTAGTTTGTACGTATATTCTCACGAAGAGTGAGCTGTTACGACCTGTTTGTTCCCAGCACAAACAGCAATGGCCTTATATGTGAGACTTAATTTGCAAATGATTTGTTCCTTGGAGGCAAGCAAAGCTTGATATTTCGGGATTTAGGTATACACTATGCGCTCGGATTTGATGAAACCAAAATCCCAAAATATCGTGGGAGTTTAGGGTCTAAGAACTATTTGGGCTCTTTCTTCTCTGATTTCTTCTTTTGCTCTGCGATGAGTTCATTGAAGCGTTTTTCTGAGTAGACGGGGAATTGCAGATCGTCTATAGGTTGAATATCTAGATTGATATCATCGCCTTGTATAGACATTGAGTAGGCGTGCGGCTTAGGCTTACCGGGGATTAAAACCGAGGATGTGCTAACGTCGCTTTTATTCACTCGCAACTTCAGCTTCAATATAGTAGAAACATCGGTTGGTGTAGCGAGTGCCGCTTTCATCTCAGGAAACGCATTCAGCATCGCGTTATATACCTCATACAGATCAATGTCGGGTATCTGACCCATCGCGAGATTGACCGTCTGGGGGTAGCGGCTGTGCAGCCAATTTCCTACTATCACTTCCTGTTCTTTGAACGAGCGTTGATTCTGCAGAACAAACAGTTTCTGCATCCAATTGTCTTCGCCTGCAATTCTTGCATGCTCTTCAAAAGCAGCAATTACACGCTTTCTGTCGGACTTGGACAACGGCAGCCCCTCATTCGATTTCGCCAGAGCTTTTTCGTCATTTGAGAGCTTCGTATATAGCTGCCAGAAAGGCAGTTGCCGTTCCGGAATGCGATACCAGAGGATGCTGAGATTCTTGTCACGAATTATCCATTCCGCACGTTGCCCTTCAGAGAAGAACATCACTGGCGCAAGGTCATCTAGCTCCACACCCGTGCTATCAAGTTTTGCCGTCAGTCCCAAAACGGTCTTTTCCGGGACCAGATTCGAATGATCCTCCCACCATTTACACCTGCTTCCAATCAAAAGTTTGCGCGTGGGATCAATGAACCAGTCTATATCGCAGACAAACGACATATTATTCAAAACACTGTCTATTGTCATTTCAGTATCAAACTCTACAGAATCAAAGATGCTCGCCGCTTGGTGGGTCATGAAGTCTTCAATAATAAAAGAATAACCGCAAGCCTTAGATAGCTGAGTCAACAATTCTTCGATGGTTGGCTGGTCGCCATTCTTTGGCCTCTTGAACGTGATCTTGGCGTCCAGACCCAACCCACTGCAATCACCTGCTACGTCCAACTTTCTAAACCCGGTGGCAAGGGCGGCGGCGGGTGGAACTGGCTTAGTGCGCTCGTCCGGCGATTCTCCTAACAACTCCAGCGCCATTTCCGGGTAGGGCGGCATATCAAACAATAAGTTAAAAGTTTCCAGGTCACGATAAGACACAGGGAGCCACGGCGAGTCCGTTGTGAAGCACATACCATAGTCGCCGTTATAAAGGCCGACGATCAATTCAACAGAATTCATCATGTTATCTGTGAGATCGGTATTTATGAACCTACGCGGATAATCGGCTGCCATCCGCTCATCCCGAGCGAGGCGGTCATCCCACATTGCCTGGTATAGAGCCCTGAACGCAGAAACAGAGCCTGCAGGAACGGTCTTAGGAGTCAATCTTAGAGCGCCGCCGTCCATGACTGTCTTCTTTTGCTCGGCAGTAAATCCAACAAACACTTTGGCCATCGCCTTAATCTTTATGTTATCAGTCTTCTTATCCAAGTCGGCGGCGTTACCCAACTTCACCCACGCATCCCATTGATCGCTCGCCAGGTCTTTGCCGAAGGCTTCGATTTCCGCAAGATATTCATCAATCTGTTTATGCCGCTTAGAATCCCGCCAGATGCGATATCGCTTCTCATTCTTGATGCTAAATGATGCATAAGACAAATGCAACGAATAGGCAATTGACCGGAGCAGATATCCTAGAGGAACATCCTTGACGTAAATAGCCACAGGGAGATCGCGCACACGCCAATCGTCAGCATTCTCCCCTGCCTGTATGTTCACGTCGCTCTGCTTCGAGAGTTCCTCAAGCACAGTATGCAGGCGATTGCCCACTGATGTGTAGGTGATCTTCTGCGCGAGGCGCAAGTCAGGGCCTGGTTTTTCGCGGCTAGTTGTAGACCCGCCATTCTTGTAGGGATCGACAGCTATCTTCTCCGCGCAGACGCTGGAACATAACAAAGCCGCAAGAGCGGCAACACCAAACAGAAACGAAGTTGTTTTCAAGTTGATTATCTCCATCCGGTTATTTCAGATGAGAAACTTCCAAAAGACAGTCTCGTCACCCTGCAATATTTAGCCTAACACTTACAAATATTTAATCCTGCTCACAGCGCTGCCAATCGCGATTGCTACAGAAAGAGGTTCGATAGGAGACATATTCAGGATTACGCTCCAAATACCATGAGGCGGCTGGAATTGCCCGGGCACACACAATATTATCCCAGCCATAAGCAGCCTGCCGCCGACCACGCCTGCTGCCATACCGACCCCCACAACTATCTGCAACTTGATTCCGCGTTTTCTGCCGGATGCCCTTATCGCTGCACCCGCTGCAAACTGGCCATAAAGAAAAGCAAGAAAGAACGTGAATAAGCCTATTTCAAAGGCCACCGCCCATCCAGCGAAAGCTCCAGCAGCAATCGCTACCGCACCAGCATATAACAACTGCGGCAGAGAAGGGTTAAATAGCGCAGCTCCCTGATGGGATCCACAAGCTCTGCATTTAGCTCCAACGGGAGTATGCACAAGACAACTGGGGCAAATAAGTATTCCGCAAGTAGGACACCGCAGGGCCGTTTGGACCTTCGGGTGGCGCGGGCAAGTTGTTTTTTCTTCTAGTTCCATCAACGATATGTCCTCATATTATGAGTATATCAAGCAGCTAGCATTGGGTCAAGAGGAAACAACCCATTGACACTGCTCGCCTCGAATGTTAGAATCAGCCGTTGATATGATATTTACAGAAGCTACAATTGAAGACAAACAGCGTTTTGACGAGTTCATTGCCAGGTTCGATACGGGCGATTTGATGCAATCTTTCGAATGGGGTGACCTCAAGGCGAAAAGCGGATGGAAGCCCGTGCGTGTGTTTGCGGAAAAAGATGGCGATATTGTCGCTGCCGCATCTCTGCTCAAGCGGTCGATTCCTAAGGTCGGGCGATGCATTATGTATGCCTCGCGCGGCCCTGTTCTGGATACGCAGAATTTGCTACTTGTGGAATCTTTCACCGCTTATCTCAAGCAAATTGCAATTAAAAACAAGGCAATTCTGCTAAAGATTGACCCACCTGTGCCAATTGAGGACGCAGTCAGCGAAGCCAATCTACGCAAAGTTGGTTTCGTGCCGCTTGCTCTCAAGGGTTTCGGCGGAACCCAGCCAAAATGCGTTATGCAGCTCGACCTGGCAGGGCGAAGCGAGGAAGATTTGCTTGCGTCATTCAAGCCGAAATGGCGCTATAACATTCGCCTCGCTGAAAAGAAGGGCGTAACCGTCAACATGGATTGTGATCGCTCAGAACTTGGCGCTTTCTACGAAATCCTCAAAGAAACCTGCGAGCGAGATGGCTTCCTGGTTCGCGGACTGGGCTACTTTCAGGACATGTGGGACGCGCTCGCGCCTGCTGGTTATATGAAGCTCGTTCTGACATATTACGAGGGCAAGGCGGTAGCGGGCGCAATTGCATATATATTCGGCGATAAAGCCATGTATACCTATGGCGCATCATCCAATGAGCATCGAAATGTGATGCCAAACCACCTGATGCAATGGACTATGATAAAATGGGCCCGCGAACAAGGCTGCAAATGGTACGATTTCAGAGGAGTCAGCCCCAAAAAGGGCGACGGCTCAGATGACCATCTGCAAGGCCTCAATAGATTCAAAGACGGATTCTCGCCAAGGTTCGTTGAATATATCGGTGAGTATGACATGGCGCTCTCGCCGGGTTGGTATTGGCTGTGGAATGTTGCTCGACCGAGAATTCAAAACGTGCTCAAGGCAAGGCGCAGGGCAGAGACGCACGCGCAGTCTGCAGAGGATTAAAATGATTCACGATATATGGGTTGAAGTTAATATTTCCGCGCTTAAGCATAACTTCAGGCAGGTCAAAAGCGTCCTTACACAAGGCGTGAAGATCATGGCGGTGGTTAAGGGAAACGGCTTCGGGCATGGTTATGTTGAGCCGTCGCGAGCGTTTATCGAAGCTGGCGCCGACGCGCTTGCTGTCACCCGGCTGGAAGAGGCTCTCATCATTCGGAACGCAGGCATCTCCGCGCCAATTCTGCTATTTGCACCAATTCAACCTGAAAACGCTGAAGTTGCAGTGCAGGCCGATTTAGAAATGACCGTCGGCAGTTTGGCTCTGGTGGATAGCATCTCGCGCGCCGCTGTGAGCCTAAGCAAAGAAGCTAAAATCCATCTTAAAATAGACACTGGTATGGGCAGGCTGGGGATTCCGCCATCTGAGGCGGCCAGTTTCATAAAGGCTGCAACAGCTTTCCCGAATGTGAAAACAGCAGGCATTTACACCCATTTTGCCACTGCGGCAGACTCAAATCTCGCCGCATCAAAGCGTCAATTATTGGCTTTTATGTCTCTGCTGGACGATCTCAAAAGCCAGGGGCTGAACTACGGACTCGCGCATGCCGCAAACAGCGCAGCATTGCTGAGAATGCCGGATGCTCATCTGGATATGGTCCGCCCAGGAACTCTGCTCTATGGTCAATATCCATCCGCTAACATGCCGCGAAACCTTGATCTTAAACCTACCTGGCAGCTCAAAGCAAGAGTGTGCGAGGTCAAGGACTTACCCAAAGGCAGCCCAATCAGTTATGGCGGAGAGTTTACCACCAAACGCCCCACCCGCGCAGCTATTGTTCCAATCGGATACGCCGATGGCTTCACGCTGGCGCCAGAAGGCCCGGTTTACCGCCAAAGTGTGTTAAAGTTTGCAGCTAAGAAGTTTAACAGGCAGTTATCCATGCAAATCAGAGGCAAAAAGGCGCCAGTTATCGGTAGAGTTGCTATGCAGATGACTGTTTTGGACGTGACCGACATTCCGAATGTCCAAGTTGGCGATGAGGTAATTGTGCCTGCTATGAGGATTCCAACAAGCGCACTGGCGCCGAGGGTTTACGTAGAATAGACGTAAGAGTTCAGAAATGGAATATATAACTTGAGCATGCTGAGCTCTCCTGAGCAGCGTCGAAGGACGAAGTATGCGGCTGCAAAGAGACATGTGTATAAACTTGACCGCGCCCTTCGACGGAGCTCAGGATGCTAGGCTATTCTTATTTCTCAGTAAGAACGAACTCTTACACACAGGCTGCTCAATCTTCTTTTTTAGATTTTTCTTCAGGTTCCTTGGCTTGCCTTGGCGCGTGCTGCCTGACTCGCTCGTAAATCACAGGAAATGCCTGCCCCATCGCTACCTGCAGCGAAGCCATCACCGGCACCGCAAACACCATTCCAATGACACCGAACATCTGCGCGCCTAAGGCGAGGGAGAAGAGCGCCAAGACCGGATGAACGCCAACACTTCCGCCCGCAATCCTCGGGGTAATAAAGAGGTCAAACACTATCATACTCTGCACGAGCAAAATACCCGCCAATATCCCTGCCTGAGCTCCCGTGTGACCCGGCTGCACAAGCAAAGCTATCACCGACATTCCAACAATCACGATATTCCCAAGGTAAGGCACCAGATAGAATAGCCCAGCCACAACACCTATTATCAACGCATACTGCAGTCCGAATGCGCTCAATACAATCGAGGCCACTATGCTGTATAGAATCGCAACAATCATCATCCCGCGAACGTATTTTCCGAAAACACCGCCCACAGCAGATGTAACAGCCACAATTCTAGTTCTGTGCTTCTCAGGCGTAAGATGAATAACCTTGGCCTTTATGTAGTCCAGATCCTTGAGTAAGAGAAAAGTGGACATCGGAATAATGATAATCCACAACAGCTTTGATGCAGCTGAGCCCAGCACAGATGAGAAATATTCCAGACTCTTCTTGACAGCCCCTTGGATTTGATCTGAATAACGCGCGGCTAATTCGCCAGTGCTTGTCGGCAAGTGAAACCTTGTGAGAAGCGCTTTGTGCGTCTCCAGAAAATCATACAAGAGCTTCTGCCCTTGCTCGACATATCCTGGGAAATTCCCGGCAAGAAGCTGTGCTTGATCACTAATTTTGGGAACCAACGCAAGAGCAACCATTACAAACACAACCAAAAAGCTCAGCCCGACAACCAGCACAGCCACACCACGCGAAAGACGATGGCGTTGAAGCCAATCCACGAGCGGATCAAGCATAAAAGCAAGGACCAGAGCAATTGCAAAAGGGGGGATTACACTTAAAAACGGACTAATAACCGGCTCATAAGTCCATTGCAATATGTATAATGCTGCGGCAACAGCAAACAATGCCGCACATACAATAAATACACGCGGGTATGAATCATTTTTCATAGTCAATTCGAGTTTCCCAGATAACATTGCGCGTTTTGCTACGCACTCAAAAGTTCTTTCAATCGTTTCAGGGCTTTTTGCTGAAGCCTGGATACATGCATTTGCGAGATATTCAGTCTCTTTGCCACCTCAGTCTGAGACATATCCTTAAAGAAGCGATAGTAAATAATCGCTTTCTCTCTGGGTTCAAGAGCATCCACAGCCTGCTTGAGGTCGCCAAACGTTTCTATTGCTTGCAGAGAGGGGTCTAGATCCCCAACAAACTCCGCAAGCGTAAGCGGCGCCGATTCGCCTCCTTGAGGCAATGTGCTGTCCAGCGACACCGTATCATACGCATTCCCAAGTTCTATCGCCTCCAGCGTCTCTTCTTCGCTGGCGCCCACCTGTTTTGCAATCTCCTGCACGGTTGGAGGGTGTCCCAACCGTTGAGCGAGTTCTTCCACAGCTTTATTGGCTGCCAGATTCAATTCCTGCAGCCTTCGAGGCACTTTCAAGCTCCACGCTTTGTCACGAAAATGCCTGCGAATTTCACCAACTATAGTCGGAGTAGCATACGTAGAAAATTTGGTCCCTCTATCGGGATCGAACCTATCAATCGCATTAATAAGTCCAATTATGCCTACTTGCACCAGGTCCTCTAAAGGTTCACCCCTGTTAGCGAATTTTCCGGCAAGAAAGCGCACCAGATTCTGGTGCATTATTACCAGCTCATCACGGACGTGCGAATTCCGTGTTATTATATATTTTCTAAAAAGCTCTTCTTTCTCAGTGTTGGTCCAATCTGCTGCGCTTCCCTTTTTTTGCCCTGATATGCTATCTTTGTCCCGCATATTTGACCATCCGGACGTGAGTGCCGCCATCGTGCGGCGCGACGATAACCTCGTCCACAAGCAGCGTTATCAAAAGCGCACCCAAGTTCTCAGGTTCCTGCTCAGCATCGCCATTAGAGCTACCGCTCTTTCTGGGGCCTGCCTTATCGAAAATATCAAGGGTGAGTTTGTCAGCATCAACCTCGCTGGTTAGAACGATAGATGATTCCGTCCGGGCGTTTCTTTCCGCCCACTCCACCGACGTAGTACAGGCCTCACCAACAGCAAGCCTGATGTCCTCCACCTCATCATAGGAGAACTTCATCCTACTTGCCACGCCCAGAATAGCCAGCCTCGCGACTCCGACATACTCCGGTTTGCACGGAATCTTCAACTCAACGCACACTGGGTTTACACTGTTCGCCACGTTTATACGGTCTCCTTTCCCAAGGCTCCCTGAGCTTCTTCCTGTGTATTGTAAATCAAGAAGATCTTGTCCAAACCAGTTATCTCAAATACGCGGCGAATTCGAGGACTCGGACAAACCAGCATCATAATTCCCTTCCACTTCGCGCATGCGCTTCAGACCGCCAATTAGCACTCCCAGGGCAGTGCTGTCCAGGTAATCGACCTTCGTCAAATCAACTACCAGCTCCTTTGCGCCGCTTTCCAGCACGCTAATCACTTGCTGCTTCAGCTGTGGCGCGGTATATACATCAACCTCACCCTCAAGCTCAATTACCGGAACACCTTGAGCAAGTGTGCGAATTTCCATCTTAAAGTTCACGTTATCCACCTCACCACATTCCGCCTCATCCAGAGCCATTTCTCAACCACCCAGAGGCTAATAGATAATCTTGATTGAGAAATCAACCTGCCGTCAAGCAAGGACACAGAACCTATTCGGTATCCTCAGACATCTGCTCCTTCTTGGAGGACATAGCCTGCTTGCCGGCGTCCACTGCCTGCTGGACTCTTTCCTTTGTGGATTCCAACAGATCCTTGCTCTTCTTCATGAGTTCTTCGCTGGACTGCGAAAGCTCTGTTACCGCTTTGCTGGCCTTTGCGCGAATATCTTCAGTTGCGCTCATGATGTCCTGCCTGGTTTCACTACCAGACTTCGGCGCTAAAAGAAGCGCTGCGGCAGCCCCAATAAGCGCCCCCAATCCCATACCAGCCAGAAAATTAAGAATTACACTTTTTTCTTCCCGTTCGTTACTCATCTTGAGGTTCCTCCTTAGATTCTGTTCTTGAACTTCTTAGTGTTTTGAACCCTTGCTTTATTCCTTCGATCACAGAAATTAGCGTAACCTTTGACGAAGATACAGCGTCCCCGGCAACACGAGTAAGCGTCTTGCCGTCCAATAAGTTCTCGGCCGCCTCAGTAACTCTCATCATCCGGTCACATTGCCTTCGTGCCGCAATAACCAGCTCGTCAGCATCAACCCATAACCGCTTCAAATCCACAGCCAACGGCAACACATCTTTCCGGAACGCAGATAGCGTCTTTTCCATTTCGCCAACAGCCTTATCAAAGCGTTTCATATAAAAAATCGTTCCGACAGCCAACACCATCAGCGTCGCGCTCAATAGCGCGGCAATAATCACCAATAAGATAATCATGCCAAAATATCCTCCACTCAAAGAGCTCAACCGCCGAAATGCTTAGTTCATCTGCTATTGCTGAATTATCAGAAAACCAAGCCTATTTAATACTGCGTATTATATCTTATCTTCTGATAATCGGCAATGGGTATTCGATAATTAATTGCAATATATCAAACAATTGCATTTAACTTTCATTCTACAAAACCATGCAATCATCCTGCATATTTGCAGAATAATATCATTTCTCGTTACTTTCTTTTGATTCTTCCTCTTCCGGAATAATGCCCCGAAGCCTTTCAAGCCTCTGCTTGAACTTCGCTTCATGACCGTTGTCAGTCGGTTCATAATATGGCTGGCTCTTGGCCTCTTTCGGTAAATATTCCTGCTCAACATAATGACCAGGGAACTCATGAGGATATTTATATCCTTCGCCATGCCCCAAGTCCTTCGCGCCCGGATAACCTGTTCCCCGAAGATGCTTTGGAACAGGAGGCGGTTTGCGCTCAGTAACATCTTTATTGGCTCTATTTATTGCAACATAGCTGGCATTGCTCTTAGGTGCGCAGGCCAAATAAATTGTGGCCTGCGCGAGAGGGATTTGAGCTTCAGGCATTCCTACAAATTGCACAGCATCCGCAGCGGCAGTCGCCACCACAAGAGCCATCGGGTCTGCGTTGCCTATGTCCTCAGCCGC
The DNA here is from genome assembly GCA_026392045.1 of Armatimonadota bacterium. Taxonomy (GTDB): domain Bacteria; phylum Armatimonadota; class UBA5829; order UBA5829; family UBA5829; genus JAMCYN01. Next base: position 12,534 of record JAPLCU010000177.1, on the reverse strand, counting down.
CTGTATGACCAATCTACGAGCAACAAACTTCGGATCCTCCCCTGCCTTCAACATCCTTGCCAGCCAATAAATCGCGGCATCCGGGTCTGACCCGCGCATCGACTTGATAAATGCCGAGATTGTATCGTAATGGTTATCCCCATTTTTATCGTAGTTCAACACCCTTTTTTGCACTGCTTGCTCAGCTATTTTTATAGTAACCAATTTTTTCTTAATTTTGGGGTCGATTGGAGAGGCTTTTACAGCAAGTTCAAGAGCGCTGATGGCGCTTCGAGCATCGCCCTGAGCGACGGCTACCATGTGATCAATCGCATCATCATCCACCTGAAGATTTTCTTTACCCAGCCCCCGCTCCTTGTCCGCTATCGCATTCAGAACCAGCATTCTTACCGCTTCATCACTAAGCGGCTCAAACCTGAATATGCGCGATCTGGATATTAGAGGGGTGTTGACTTCAAAATAGGGGTTCTCGGTGGTGGCGCCGATAAGGAGAATGGTTCCGTCCTCAACATGAGGCAGCAGCGCATCCTGCTGGGCTTTGTTGAACCGATGAATCTCATCAACAAACAAAATCGTCTTCTGGCCGTTGGCCTTTAGGCGTTCTTTGGCGCGCAGCATTACCTTGCGTAGATCGGGGACTCCAGAAGTAACCGCGCTGAATGGCTCAAAAGAAGACTTTGTATGCTCGGCGATAATACCGGCAAGGGCGCTCTTCCCGCAGCCCGGCGGCCCCCAGAAAATCATAGAGGTCATCTGATCATTTTCGATAGCAGCACGCAGCAAGCTCCCCTGCCCCACAATCTGCTCCTGCCCAACGAACTCGTCAAGAGTCCTCGGCCTCATACGCGCCGCAAGAGGCTGCCAGGAAGTGTCTTTTTTTGTTGATCCACCGAATAGGTCGGTCATTTAATATAATCCCGGGGAGAGATGGTTAAAAGTAGTCCAAGACACATTCTAACTTATCTTGAATATGCATCCTTGATTGCCTGCAACAGCACATTTGGTTTAACTTCATATCGCCCGAATTCCCCAATGTTCTCACGATTAAGATGGAGTTGTCCCTCGCCAACATTACCACGATGTTGGCCATTTGAAAAGAACCGATTGATTTCCATTTCCTTGGCATTGAGCACCCAATAACGAATAACATCACGCCAAACTGCTACCCAAACGAAAACATCGCAACAACGCACTTTTACTTGTTGGAAATTCATATCGAATTGCTCATCTGAATCAGAAGACAAGGCTTTGACATATAAAGGCTCATCCGTCTGAAAAGCAACCGCTCTTGATGCCTTGACTTCAATACGAATCTTCTTGTCAAGATAAAAGTCATAATCACCTGAATAATTCGGATCAATCTTCTTGGATGGTTTTTCAAGTTCAGGAACCAATTCTTTCAGATGCCCCTGCGCCCATGCTTCACCGAATCCCCTTGGCGCGCTTATCTCAAAGATATACAAATATAGATTTCTTGCGATGTATTCGTCTCGTAACTCGTAATATTCATCTAGCGACAATTTGTTGCGGCCTAGTAGAGTGGATATCATATACTCATAATCATTGAATGGGTATACGGATATCAACTGCTCTAGCCGATACAACACATCATCTGCATTATCAAGCTCAGCAATCATTTCCTTTAGTTTCATGCGTAGCTTTTCCATATTATCTCCTAAAACAAAGTCGACTGACGTATTTCAGTTGGTGTCTGGTCTGAAACAGTAATATATTGTGCGAAAGGATTTTGCTCACCCAGTTCATTTTCAAACGGATTACCATTCTGCCAACCTATCCGACCTGATACCCTATAATGTTCAAGGCGCCTTATTGCTATTTCGCAGTATATGGGGTCTATATCCGCAGTAAAACAATGCCTCTTTAATATTTCACATGCTAAGAGAGTAGTTCCAGAATGCGCAAATAAATCAAGAACCAAGTCTCCAGTCGCTGAACTAGCCTTTACAATTCGCTCAATGGACTTAAGTGGTTTCTGCACAAAGCAGCCGGAGACATTTTCTTCCATACGGTAGAAAACTTGCTGAACATCAACCCATACGTTTCCTGCTCTAATGTTTTCAGATTTGCTTCTCTGTATGTTTTCGGTTTGCTTTCCGTCAACTTCCTTGTAGTAGCCTCTGAGTATTTTGGGGATATCTGTATATTGCACTTGGAAACCCGGGGTTCCTTTTGTGTAATATAGAAGCTCCTGCCGGACCGCCATCCAGTTATGTTGAGTCCCATAGCCTCTTTGATTACGCATAGTAATGAACGACCTAGACTTCAAATCATCATACTTACGCATCATTATCATAAAATCGGGAAGAGGCTGAAAAGAATTATTCTGGTCGGCTCCTAGCCATACATACAATGCTGAATCGGCTTCCATATGCTTGTTAGTATTATCAACCCACCTTTTACACCATTCAATGTAATCTTGAATTTGCCTCTCCTCAAAAGCTATCAGATTATACGGGGGATCATGTATGGCAAGCCGCGCTAAATCCACACCCATAAGCATATCAACGGATTCGCTATCGGTGGCATCAATACAAGCAATTTTGTGACAGCCTTGCGGGTCATGCCATATTTCACCCATTTGCAATCTACAAAACGGCAATAATCTTTGTCTTAGATCAAGATCGAGATCAATTCTTTGTAGAGGATCATTCTTCAAGTCGGTTAGCCTCCTATTTACGGTCTTAACAGCAAAACGCTCATATAAAATAAGCATTGGATTAGATAAGTGTATCTGCCTCAGCTTTGCCAATCCATTCATCAACGATTTCGTTCATACAATACAGCCCCCTGATCAAGCGCTTCTTTTACAATGATCTTTGCAGTGAATTTACCACTAATCAAGCTTAATCCCGGCGACTTTCAGGATGCTGTAAACCAATCCTGTTTTTAGGGTTTTGTTTGAGTGAACCGGTATGGATATTACTTCCTCGCGTCCAGGACACGTTAGAATATGGTGGCTGCCTTCAATGCGATCAACACTCCAACCGTGATCTCGAAGCAGCTTCAATAACTCTTTTCCAGTAAACGATTTCAAACTGCTATATCCAAAATTTCACGCACGTGCTCGGACGAACCTTTGCGTTGATTCAATACCTCAAGACACCCTCTAATAGCTTCTTTCAAATTTGATTGAAGCTCCTGCATTGTTTCGCCTTGCGTGAAGCATCCAGGCAAGGCAGGGACTTCTGCCCAATAACCGCCTTCTTCGGCATCATGAATAACAGCTTTGAATATCATTATTTCACACTCCTGATAGCTCTACCCACCCTAATCCTCAACAATCCTAATATGAAGCTCTTTAAGCTGCTTCGCATCAACGCTAGACGGCGCATCGGTCATCGGGTCGATCCCGGTTGCGGTCTTTGGGAATGCCATTACCTGACGAATATTGTCATCGTCAGTAAGTATAGTAATGAGCCTGTCGATGCCTGGGGCGACGCCGCCGTGTGGAGGCGCGCCAAACTCGAAAGCCTCGAGCATATGCTCGAATCTGTCATGAATCTCTTCAGCGCTGAGGTTAATTAGCTGGAATATCTTGTTTTGAATATCTCGGCGATGGATTCTTATGCTTCCCGATGCAAGCTCGCTGCCGTTACATACCAAATCATACGCCTGGCTTCTTGCCTTGCCTGGGTCGGTCTCCAACATGTGAATGTCATCCTCATGCGGCATCGTGAATGGGTGATGCGACGGGTCCCAGCGGCCTTCATCTTCCGCCCAATCGAAGAGCGGGAAATCGACGACCCACGCAAACGCCAGTATGCTGTCATCACGCAAGCCGAGCCTTGTGCCCATCGCGTTTCTGAGATTAGCAAGCGCCTGAGCAACAATCTTCGGCCTGTCGGCAACAATCATAATAAGGTCGCCGATCTTGGCTCCCGCGCGCTCAATGATCGCAGCGATTTCCTCTTCTTTCAGGAACTTGGCAATCGGCGATTTGATGCCGTCCTCGGTCAGCGCGATAGTCGCAAGGCCCTTGGCGCCGTATTTCTTTGCCATTTCGGTGAGTTCATCAATCTGACTGCGGCTATAACCCGCGCAATCCTCGGCGCAAATGCCCTTGATCTGCTCAGATGATTGGAACACCTTGAACTCGCTGCCATTACCCACGTCAGTCAGATCAAACAGCTCCATACCAAACCGAAGATCGGGCTTATCGATTCCATAACGGTTCAGCGCATCAGCATAGGTCAGCCTTGGGAACGGCTTGCTCATGAGCTTCTTATCAGAGACGCCCTCGACAACTTTGATGTACAATTCGTCTATCAACTCGAAGATTTCTTCCTGCTTGACGAAGGACATCTCCAGGTCGAGCTGCGTGAACTCAGGCTGCCTGTCGGCTCTGGGGTCCTCATCTCTGAAGCACTTGGCAATCTGGAAATACTTATCAAAACCCGCCACCATCAGAAGCTGCTTCAACTGCTGCGGGCTCTGCGGCAGCGCGTAAAACTTGCCTGCATACAACCGCGACGGCACTAAATAGTCTCGCGCGCCTTCTGGTGTGCTCTTGATAAGAATAGGAGTCTCCACCTCGATGAAGCCATGCTCGTCCATGAAGTCGCGTATCATTTTGATGACCCTATGCCTCAGAAACAGCCTCCGCTGCATCTCAGGCCTGCGCAAATCCAGATACCTATACTTCAGGCGCACCATTTCGTCGGTTGTAATCCCATCCTCGATTGGGAACGGCGGCGTGTTGGATGTGTTGAGAACATCAAGCTTCTCGATTTTCACCTCAACCATACCAGTCGGCAGGTTCGCATTTTCGGTTCCGTCGGGTCTAGGCGAGACCGTGCCCGTGATCTCCAGCACATACTCGGTTCTCACGGACTCCGCCACAGCAAACACCTCTGGCGCAGCCTTGGGGTCGATCACGCTCTGCACCAACCCGGCGCGATCTCTAAGGTCAATAAATATCAACCCGCCATGGTCGCGCCTGCGCTGCACCCATCCCTGCAGAATAATCTGCTTCCCTATATCCTCGACGCTTACTTCGCCGCAATACTTACTTCTATGTTGCATGATTCCTCCAACTATGATCGTACTAGATCGTCCGGGAAATCTGTTCCCGGACGTTTACCAGTTCACGATATTGTTCGGGCGGATTTGCAATCCGGCCCGTCTTACGCGCCCTTCAGCGCCTTCGCCAAATCCATCATCGGCACACTATTCTGCTCCGAGGTTTTCATATCGCGAACGGTCGCAACGACAGCTCTAATCTCATCCTCACCAAGTATCACAACATACCTGGCTTTGAGCTTATTCGCCACTTTCATCTGCGCTTTGAGGCTGCGTCCGGTGTAGTCCATATCGGTCGGAATGCCCTCCATACGAAGACTTCTGACAAGCTCCACCGCTGCCTCATGACCCACTTCACCAAGCCCAGCAACAAACGCCGTAATGCCATCCCGCACCGGCAATTCCACGCCAAGCAAGTCAAGCGTCATCGCTAGCCTGTCCAAGCCCAACCCGAAACCAATTCCCGGCGTCTCAGACCCGCCGACCTCCCGCACCAAATTGTCATACCGACCACCGCCGCCGATTGCATTCTGCGCACCCAGCTCACCAGACACAAACTCAAATGCGGTCTTGGTGTAATAATCAAACCCTCTCACAAGGCTCGGATCAAGAATAAAATCTATTCCAAACTTAGTCAAATATCCCTGCACCTTGGCAAAGTGACCAGAGCAGTCCTCGCAAAGGTGATCAGACATCTTCGGAGCGCCCACAAGCAATGCCTTGCACTCAGGCACCTTGCAATCAAGCATTCTAAGCGGATTCTGCTCATAACGGGTCGCGCATGTCGCGCAAAGCTTGTCCACCTTCGCCTCAGCAAAAACCACCAACGCCTTTCTGTAAGCTGGTCGACACTCCGGGCAGCCGATAGAGTTCAACTGCAGCTCAAACTGCTTAACTCCAACGGTCTTGAAGAAATGCGCCGCGAGCGAAATCACCTCGGCATCTATCGCCGGATCAGCCGACCCAAGAGCCTCCACACCAAGCTGAGTGTGCTCACGATACCTGCCAGCCTGCGGCCTCTCATATCTAAAACTCCGCCCAATATAGTAAAGCTTATTCACCGGCAGGCCCGCACCGAGATTATGTTGCACGTAAGCCCTGATAACAGGCGCGGTCCCTTCTGGTCGCAGCGTCAGGCTCTTATTTCCGCGTGATATAAAAGTATACATCTCCTTGCTAACCACATCAGTGGTCTCGCCAAGGTTGCGTGTAAATAGCTCAGTATGCTCAAACGTAGGCGTGCGAATCTCTTTATAATCGCAAAGAGCGCAGATGTCTCTGAACACAGACTCCAAATATTGCCATTTGGGAGTCTCGCTCGGCAGTATGTCCCTGGTTCCACGCGGCGCAGTGTATTCCGGCATTATATACTTACTCCATTTATAATAAACAGAGCGGGGAAGCACAGGCACCCCGCCCTAAAGACATTTTAGTTGATAAATAAGATACGGTCAATATTGAACTCGCCTACTTAAGAACAAACACGCCGACCAGCGCTGCAGCAAGACATATTCTATACACCACGAATGCCGTCATCGGCTTGTTTTTCAGAAAACCAATCAAGAAATGAATGGCGGCATATCCAAACCCAGCCGATGAAATCAAACCGAGCGCAAACGGCAGCGGGCCAATCACGGCAAAGTCAATATGCCGAATCGAAAGCACACCCGCTCCAAACACAACAGGAGTTGAAAGCAAAAAGCTAAATCTAGCTGCCGCTTCTCTATTAAGGTTCCTGAAAAGCCCCGTGGTAATCGTAATTCCTGATCTCGACACCCCCGGGAACAGCGCCAGCGCCTGCGCAAAGCCTATCATCAGATAATCCGCATATCCCATAGAGTTTATATCGCGCTGCTTCTTGCCCACTCGCTCGCCCAGGAGCATCAAGAGTCCAAACACAACAAGCATGATGGCAACCAGATACCATGAATTGACTTTCGCGCTATCGAAGAAATCTCCCCATTTCATGCCAACTATTGCCGCCGGAATGCATGCAACAACAATCGGAACCAGCAATCTGCCGCTCACACCGGCATCATCTTCTTTCGAATATGGCTTTCCCTTGGTAACGTGCACGGTAAAGCTTCCGATTATCCGCACCCAATCTCGCCAATAATAAGCCAGCAGCGCAGCGAGCGTGCCTAGATGAAGCACGGCATCAAAACTCTTGCCATGAGCTGCCCAGCCAAACAGTTTTGGAATTACTACAAGATGCCCCGAACTGCTCACAGGTATGAACTCAGTCAACCCCTGAACAGCCCCGAGGATTATTGCTTGAAAAATGGGCAAATAACAACCTCTTTCTTAAGTGCTTACTCTTGATGAGTATAATGTGAGCATGCTGAGCTCCGTCGAAGTATGCGGCTACGAAGTGACATGCAACTAGACTTGACCGCGCCCTTCGACGGAGCTCAGGATGCTGGTTTGTGCAGTAATTGTCACAAAGACTGAGCTCTTACCCTCTTTCAAATCACACTAGAAAATCACTGAAAATTTGGTGTTGCATCCATTATTTGCTCTGCCTGCGCAGCTTTATTGCGCGGATTGATATAATAGAGTCGAATAAGCTCGCGGGTAATCGCAGCCACCGGCGCCGCCAAAAACATCCCGATCAACCCGAAAAACTCAAAGCCGATCAAAAGCACAATAATCACCATAGCCGGATGTAGTTTCAGCCTATCACCTATCACCAATGGCATAATAAATTTGCTTTCTGCAAAATGCATCACTATAACAAACACCAAAAGCCATGCGGCCGTAGCAGCATCGAAAGTGAATAGACCAACAAGCACAATTGGAACTCCGCTAACAACAGGCCCAATCGCAGGAATCGCCCTGGTTACTGCCGCAAATAATGCCAACACCATGACATAAGGCATACCCATCAGTTGTAATACAATGCCCGTCACAACACCCGCAATAATACAGAGAATAAGCTGACCCTTCACATAATTTTGCATTATGATTCCTGCATCACGGCCGATTCTCATTGCTTCTCGGCGCCTCTTCTTTGGAATCAACCCATAAAATTCGCGTGTTAATGAACGATAATCCAATACAAAATAGAATGCCAGCACAGGAATAAGCACAAGTTCCATCAAGGAACTCACCCAGTTTTTTGTTGCATCTAAAACAACTTTCAACTGAGACGCTATAGATTTGGTGACTACGCCATAATCCATATTTGCAATGGCAGTTTTTACTTCTGGAGGCACATATTTAATGTACCAAGTCTTGGCATCAGTAAATATGCCCTGAAGTTTCTCACCATACGCATTCATGTTTTCGCTCAAGGTTGCAAGCTGAGTTTGGAAAGGCTTAACCATAAAGCTAATCAGAGTGATCACTATCACAAGAAAGACAACAAACACCGCAATGGTAGCGATTAGCCTATCAGTCCTTTGATGACGTCTTGACCGACAATTTTTGCACAATCTCTCTACAAACGGCAGCAATGCATAAGTAAGCACAATCGCAACAAGCAGTGAAATGAGTATCGAACGCACACGATAAAGGATATAGGCGCTAGCAACAATTGTCACTATTCTTATGAGCAACACCCATATTACCCGAATAACATTTTCTACATTTGTAGGCATTAGACAATAAACCGGGAGCGGATTATCTCCCATATCCTTTCCGCCGCGCGGCCATCCCCGTAAGGATTCCTCACATGCGCCATTGCATTATATGCCGATTCGTCTTTCAGAAGTTTCTCTGCTTCGCCAACGACAACATCTATATCCGTCCCAACCAATTTAGCGCTACCGGCATCCACGCCCTCTGGCCGCTCGGTGGTCTTTCGCAGCACCAGAACCGGCTTGCCGAATGACGGCGCTTCTTCCTGCACTCCGCCCGAATCAGTCAATATTATGTGCGCAGCTTTCATCATATACACGAATGGCACATAATCAGGCGGCTCGGTGAGCACAACCCCATCCACGCCCTCAAGCTCCGGGAACACCACATCGCGCACGATCGGGTTCTTATGCACCGGAAACACCAAAGTATAGTCTGGATTTCGCCTTAGAATCTCCTTGACCGCCGCGCAAATGTGCTTCATCGGTTCGCCCCAATTTTCCCTGCGATGAGCCGTCATAAGAATCATCTTCCCGGAATCAGCCGCCGCCCGAACCCGATCATCTTCAAACACATAATCACCGGCAGCAATGCTCAGCAGCGCATCAATTACCGTATTACCGGTGACAAATACATTAGCCTCATCAATGCCTTCCCTCAACAAGTTTTGCCTGGAAAACTCGGTGGGAGCGAAATGCAAATCACATATAACACCGGTCAGCCGTCGATTGATCTCTTCAGGAAACGGATCATACTTATTATTGGTGCGTAAGCCCGCTTCCACATGCCCGAAGGGAATCTTGTTATAAAACGCCGCAAGGCTGGCAACAAACGTGGTCGTGGTATCGCCCTTTGCGAAACGAAACAATACATAAGCCAGCGTGCAAGATGCAAGCGTCAACGCATAGATAGCCCAGATCACCTGCCGATGCGAGAGCCCTTTATCCACCAATCTATGGTGAAGGTGACTGGTATCAGCCTCATGAATCTTTCTGCCTGCAAAAATCCTTCTAATGACAACAAACGAGGTATCTAACAACGGCACGCCCAACACCAACACCGGCGCGGCCATCGCAAATAACGTCGCTAACTTAAACGCGCCCGCAATAGAAATTCCCGCAAGCATAAACCCCAGGAACTGAGCGCCCACAGTGCCCATGAATATCTTGGCAGGAGGGTAATTCAATCGTAAAAAGCCAATCGTGGTACCCAGGAGCGCAGCCGCCATAATAGCAGACATTCCAAACTTCTTGCCCCCGCTCAAAGCCATCAGCATCAACGTGGCCGCCGCGATTGCGGATATTCCCGCCGCTAAGCCATCTAAGCCATCCATGCAATCGACAGCCTTCGTCACCATCAGCACCCACGTGATCGTGATAAATATGCTCACATACCCCGGCAGCGGCAGCATATACCCGCCCTTGAACGGATTCGTGACATGATGCACCCGCACATCAGCAAGCACAAGAATCACACCGCCCATGACAATTGTCAGCGCCTGAACCCAGCCTGGGAGCTCGTATTTATCGTCAATGACTCCCATAATTGCGACGAACGTGCCACCGATCAAAATACCGATCGTCTGACGACGAATCATGGGGTTCGACAGGAGCCCTGGGTTCAATAAAATAACCGCAATTACCGCGACCATAAACCCGATAAACATGGCAACGCCGCCGAGCATAGGGGTAGCCCGAGCATGCACTCTTCTGCCTCCCGGATGAGCAACAATGCCAAACCGCTTGGCAAATACTCGCACCCACGGAGTCAGAAAAAGCACAACAACAAGACTTATCAGCCCAGCCAATAATGTAGGGTTCATCTAAATATCCGACCAGTTCATCCATGCACCAAATTGAAACAGTATGTTCGTTTCTGGACTGAAGTCCCGAAACACCGGGGTTAGTTATTTGGCTCAGCGGGAGCTTCGCCCTCCCATTCTGCAACCTATTCCCTGTTCCCTGTTTCCTGTTCCCTGTTCCTACTGCATATCCTCATAAATCGGGAACGCAGCAGTGAGCGCCTTAACTTCCCTGGACACCTGTTCTCTTACGGCAATATCTTCAGGATTGTCACCCGTGTGCTTGAGACATCGAATGATCATATCCGCAATCTTAACCATTTCAGGCTCTTTCATACCGCGAGTGGTCACGCACGGAGTTCCAAGCCGGATTCCACTGGTAACCATAGGCTTCTGCTGATCAAACGGAATCATGTTCTTGTTCGCGACAATTCCAGTTTCATCCAGCACTTCCTGTGCGACCTTGCCGGTAAGCCCCAAACCAGACACATCAACCAGCATCAGGTGATTATCCGTGCCGCCGCTGACCAGGCGCAATCCCTGAGCCATCAAAGCATCAGCCATCGCCTTGGCGTTGAGCCTGATCTGCTTCTGATAATCCTTAAACGACGGTTGCAACGCCTCGTGCAGACATACAGCCTTCGCAGCAATAACATGCTCCAGCGGCCCGCCCTGCAAACCTGGGAAAATCGCCCTGTTAATGGCCTTGGCATGCTCTTCTTTGCATAGAATCATACCCGCACGAGGTCCTCTAAGAGTCTTATGCGTGGTAGTAGTGACAACATCGCAATACGGTACCGGCGAAGGATGCTCTCCGCCTGCGATAAGGCCTACGATGTGCGCGATATCCGCCATCAGCGCCGCCCCGACGCTATCTGCGATACTGCGCAGTCTTTCCCAATCCCAAAACCTCGGATACACGGTCGCGCCGGTCATGATAACCTTAGGCTGACTTTCCTTTGCCAATTTCTCGAGATTATCGTAGTTTATAAGCTCGGTCTCGGGGTCGACGCCGTAGGGGCACACGTTATAGAGCATACCGGAAAAGTTTACGGGGCTGCCGTGGGTAAGGTGCCCTCCGTGCGCGAGTTCCATCGCCATATAGGTATCGCCAGGCTTCATGAATGCGAAATAGGCTGCCTGGTTTGCAGACGAACCCGAGTGCGGCTGAACATTCGCGTGCTCTGCGCCGAAAAGCTCCCTGGCGCGGTCAATCGCGAGTGTCTCAATATAGTCCACAATCTCGCATCCGCCATAATAGCGCTTACCTGGGTAACCCTCGGCGTATTTGTTCGTCAAAACAGATCCCTGCGCCTCCATGACCGCCTTGCTCGCGTAGTTTTCAGAGGCTATAAGAATGATCTTCTCATTCTGCCGCCTCACTTCGCGCTTAATAGCATCCGCAACCACAGGGTCGACCTGCGCCAACGATGCGTTGATATCACTCATAAGTTTATTTACACCCTCGGTCGATCCCAAGATATCCTCCTAACATCCATCCACAGCATTTATCTTAATAGTTGCTTCGGTATCCTGATGCCGAAGCCTACCGCACATGCGGTTTGTTTCGGGATTTCCGTTCCGCTGACGCTCCACTCAAATCCATAGAGGTAGGTGTGAGTCACGGCTCACACCCCCTCTCCGAACCGTACGTGCGGTTTTCCCGCATACGGCTCTCCACGTAACTCTCGCCGCAAGGCATGCACAGGCAGTTGCGCCCGGCAAACACCAGGATGGCTGCAGCTTGGCCTATTGGCACAGTCCTTGTCCCCAAGTGGAGATTGTCACCAGTACAAGCTGGATCACCCGTAGTCAGAGCATGCGCTCAAGCGGATCTTCACATTTCAACAAGCACACATTACGCTGAGGCCCCTTCGCTCCACGGGCATTACCCCGCTTCATCACTACTATGAGCCCCTCTGACTCCCGACGCCCCGAAAGCTTTCGGGGCTCGGGTCTCCCAAGTTCCCAAATCACCCTTATGCACGTGTCGCCCCCTTGCACCCCGGACAGCCCATTGTATGCATACGCTTATTTCTACTACAATGGTTACAGGCTTCACCACTTTCGGAAGGCTAGCCGTCTGCCAATAGTTTAACGAGGCCGAATCGGAT
>JAPLCU010000176.1 GCA_026392045.1 Armatimonadota bacterium | reverse complement strand
ATCAGGCCTGGAAAGCCGACTCAGGATTATCTTGATAAGGTTATGACCAGAATCACTCTGGCTGGCGCTATCTTCCTTGCGATTGTAGCGTTGTTGCAATACTACGTTCCGTCGATAACTGGAATTCAGTCATTTACGTTGGTGGGTGGAACTTCGCTATTGATCGTGGTTGGTGTCGCTTTAGATACAATGCAGGCCATTGAGTCTCATCTTTTGATGAGGCATTACGAAGGCTTTATAAAGTAGAATCACATGCGATGTTGTGGCGAGTTGGCAAACGCTCTGATTTGTGATAGAATTAGAGGTTGGCTTTGTTCGCCAATTCGTGTGGAAAGGGATTCTGAGCATTGAGGATAGTTTTATTTGGCCCTCCCGGTTCGGGGAAAGGCACTCAGGCGAGTCTTCTTAAGGACAAATTCGGGGCGGCTCATATATCTACTGGCGATACATTGCGCGAGGCAGTTCGTAATCAGACCGAGGTCGGTTTGAAGGCGAAGAGCTATATGGAGAAGGGCGAGCTTGTCCCGGACCAAGTCGTTATAGCGATTGCGAAGGAGAAGCTGGCGTCTGTTGGCGATAGGGGCTTCATTCTTGACGGATTTCCGCGCACGATTGCGCAGGCCGAGGCGCTGGATGTTGCATTAGCCGAGATCGAAAAGCCGCTTGACGCTGTTGTCAATCTTCAAGTTGACGATGGAGAACTTGTTAGGCGTCTTGGGGGTAGAAGAGTCTGCCCTGGCTGCGGCGAGCCTTATCATGTTGATACTAAGAAACCGCAAGTAGAGGGCAAGTGCGATAAGTGCGGCGGAGATCTTGTGCATCGAGCTGATGATCAGGCCGAAGCAATCCGCAATCGACTTAAAGTTTACAATTTTCAGACTGCCCCGGTGCTTGGCTATTATGAGAGCAAGGGTATTCTGAAGAACATTGAAGCAGTTGGCGATATCGCTGAGATTCAAAAGACTATCGCCGAGGCGCTTGCACAGGCATGATAATCAAAAAGTCGCCGGCTGAAATTGAGAAAATGCGGACTGCTGGTCTGGTTGTAGCGCGCTGCCTCAGAGAGATTGCTGAGCATATCGAGCCGGGAAAGACCACCACACTGGATATAGATGTGATGGCCGAAGAATTGATACGTAAGTATCATGCCGGGAGTTCGTTTAAGAACTACCGTGGTTATCCGAACACTGTGTGTGTGGCTGTGAATGAGGAAGTTGTGCATGGTATCCCAGGCTCAAGGATATTGTTACCCGGTGATATTGTGGGTATAGACCTTGGTGTTATTGTGGATGGGTGGCATGGCGATGCCGCGATAACTGTGGCTGTGGGCGGGGTTGCTTCGGATGAAGCTAAGCGCCTGATGAATGTTACAAAAGAGTGCTTGCTCAAAGGCATTGAGCAGGCGAAACCCGGGAATCGGCTCTCGGATATTGGGTATGCAATACAGAAACATGCTGAAAAACACGGCTGTTCTGTTGTTAGAGACCTGGTTGGGCATGGGATTGGTAAGCATTTGCATGAAGATCCGCATGTGCCTAATTATGGAAATCCAAAGACGGGAATCCGGCTTGAAGAGGGTATGACGCTGGCCATTGAGCCGATGGTCAATATCGGCAGTTATGAAATTGAGACGTTGGGGGATGGCTGGACTGTTGTGACCAGAGATCGAAGCCTGTCGGCTCACTTTGAGCATACGGTGGCAATCAGAAGAAACGGGCCGGATATATTAACTCTGGTGACGACTGAGGAGGCGTAATTCGCAGATGGCTAAAGAAAAAGCCATAGAAGTAGAAGGACGTGTGACGGAATCGCTGCCAAATGCTATGTTTCGGGTGGAGATTCCTAACGGTCACTCGGTGTTGGCGCATGTGTCGGGAAAGATCCGTATGCATTTTATTAAGATACTACCTGGCGACAGAGTCCTACTGGAGTTGAGCCCGTATGATCTGTCGCGAGGGAGGATTACATACCGCTACAAGTAGAACATGAGGTCCGTGGCTGGTTGCTTCGGTATCCTGATGCCGAAGCCTGCCGTAGATCATGGTTGCTTCGGTATCCTGATGCCGAAGCCTGCCGTAGATCATGGTTGCTTCGGTATCCTGATGCCGAAGCCTACCTCACATCAGAGTTTTGGAAGTGACT
>JAPLCU010000161.1 GCA_026392045.1 Armatimonadota bacterium | reverse complement strand
TATAGCAATTCTATTGTAAGAGCTCACTCTTTGTGAGAAGAAACGAAACAGCCCAGCATCTTGAGCTCCGTCGAAAGGTGCGGTCAAGTTTAGACACACGTATCTTCGCAGCCGCATACTTCGACGGAGCTCAGCATGCTAAGGCTGTACACATCATTTGTGAGCACTTACATTCTATTGGACTGCATTTGACTTCTGTTAACTCAAGTGTTACCCTTCAAATCTGACTATAAGTTCAGTTGATTGCTCCAAATATTTGGCGGGTCTATATGATCTTGCAGCTTTAGGACTTCGAAAATGAAAAAGCGGAAAATCCTCGCTTGAAGATTTTCCGCCGCGCTATGGTGGAGCAGAGGGGATTCGAACCCCTGATCTCCTCCGTGCGAGGGAGGCGCTCTCCCAACTGAGCCACTGCCCCATAACGAGGCAATTATAGCATGCAGCTTTGAGACGGTCAATAGTTTGCGCATGCGGGTTATGGGTTGTTTTTTGTATTAAATTAACCGAATGGACAAAACAATGGTCAGAACAGGTCTGGAAGCGCTGCTGGATGAGCATATAGATGAGCTAAGGGGACTTAGGGTAGGGCTGCTTTGCAACCAGGCATCTATTGCCAGTGATGGTCTTCACGCTTGCGATGCGCTCGTGGGCGCCGGAGTTAATATATCGGCGCTGTTTTGTCCTGAGCATGGAATCAGGGGCGAAGCGGCGGCGGGAATTTACGTTCAGGACTCGTATGACCAAAATCATGGCATTCCCGTATTCAGTCTTTACGGCAAAAACCGGTCTCCATCTAACGAAAGCCTCAATCTGATCGATGTTATGTTGATAGATGTGCAAGAAGTCGGCGCAAGGTTCTACACATATATTTCGACAATGGCCAAGGTTATGATAGCCTGCGGCGAGCTTGGAATTCCTGTTTACGTATTGGATAGGCCAAACCCGATTTCAGGGCTGTGCCCGGAAGGGCCGATTCTTGAACCCGAACAGGCGTCTTTCGTCGGTATGTATTCTATACCGATCAGGCATGGCTTGAGTATTGGGGAGCTGGCTGAGCTATTTGTTGAAAGGTTAGACATTTCTTGTGAATTGAAAGTCATCCCAATGCAGGGCTGGCTGCGGGAAATGTTTTTTGATGATTCCGGCTGCCGCTGGGTGAATCCTTCGCCGAATATTATTTCTCCTGAGACCACGTTATACTATCCAGGCACGTGCCTCTTCGAGGGAACAAACATTTCCGAGGGTAGGGGATCGCTTCAGCCATTTCAGATGATTGGCGCTCCATGGCTGAAACACACGCAGCTTCGTGACGCATTGGAGTGTATTGAACTTACTGGAGTGAGCTTTGATATTGGCGAGTTCACTGCCGCTAAGTATCCAGATGAAGTATCAAGGGCGATAATAATCACGGCTGTGGATCGCAAAACCTATAGACCTGTGCTTACGGCAGTCGCGATTCTGACTGAGATCCAGAAGCTGCATCCCATTGAATTTGAGTTCCAGGCGCCTTTCGATGATGGGAGACGATTTTTTGATTTGCTTGCTGGAACAGATAAAATGCGCAAGAGTATCGAGGCCGGAATACCGGCGCTGGAGATAGCCAATGAGTGGGAGTTGGGAATAGCGAAATATGCAAAGGCGCTGGATGGCGTATTGATTTACCAAACATCTTAATGTGTTTTATCAGCAGCATCTGGAACTTCCACCTGAGCTTTGTCGTATAGTATTTGGCTGAAGTTAGCGCCCAAAAATATTGACACTTGCGTTATCATTGTATATACTATTTTGGCGGGCAGCTATAAAGCGCTGTCCGTTTTTATGACTAAAACGGGGCTGGTTTCAGCGATTAATGTATTGGGGGTATGAAAGTGGCAGATGCCATAGTGATCCAGGGGCTTAAAAAGGTTTTCAAAGGCGCCCTGGGAGACAGAGTTGCTGCAGTTGATGATCTGAGTATTCAGGTCAGCCAGGGTGAAATCTTCGGGTTTATTGGGCCCAATGGCGCCGGAAAGACAACCACCATTAAGATTCTTCTGGGTTTGTTGTTCCCGACCTCAGGTAAGTTGCAGGTGCTTGGAGCGCCTGCCGGTGATAACGAAACCAAGCGGCGTATCAGCTATCTTCCTGAGAGTCCTTACTTCTATGAGCACATGTCCGGTTATGAAGTGCTCGACTTCTATTGCAAATTATTCCGCCTTGGCAAACCTGCGCGCAAAAAGAAGATCAATGAGTTGCTTGAGCGAGTTGGTTTGGCCAGTGACGGAAAACGTGCGCTAAGGCAGTATTCAAAGGGTATGCTTCAGAGAATTGGCATTGCTCAGTCTTTGATTAACGACCCTGATTTGCTTATACTTGATGAGCCTACCTCTGGCCTCGATCCTATCGCGCACAAAGATATTCAGGACCTTATTATCTCCCTTAAACAACAGGGCAAGACGGTTTTCGTCAGTTCGCATCAATTGACCGATATTGAAAGGGTCTGTGATCGTGTCGCCATTATCAATCGCGGCAAGCTCGTGAAATTGGGCAGTATGGAAGAGCTTCTTCATATTGGCCGTATTATCGTAACATTGACTGGCGCTGATGATGCTGTTCTCGCGGCTGTTAAAGCTGTTTCTGAGGAATGTGTTATGGATGGCAATATGCTGCGTGTTTATGTGCGGTCGGAAGATGCCGTGCTAAAAGTATTGGAAGCTGCAAAGGGCAAAGCCACTCTGGTCTCAGTGGTACCTCAAAGGCAGACGCTGGAAGACCTGTTTGTTGAAATCGTAAGGGAGGCGCGAAAATGATCATTTGGTCTATTGCTAAAACCACGGTCGGAGACGCCTTGCGAAAGAAGGTCGTTCAGATCTTCCTTGTTGTGGCTATCGGCCTTATTGTTATTTCTCTGTCATTCTCGCAGAACCTTGCTTTCTCGGCGAAAGAGGGTTCGTCCGTTGACCTGTATCTCCTAAAGGGCTTTGGACTTGGTCTGATGGCTTTGGCCGGAGGGCTTATTAGTCTGGTTATGGGTGTATCTTTGATACCGCAAGAAATCGAAAGGCGCACTATATACACGATTCTATCTAAGCCTGTTCAGCGATATGAGTTTATTGTGGGCAAGTTCCTTGGCGCGATACTTACGCTTGCTATATGTATGGCATTGATGGGAACTGTGTTTATGGGTGTTATTGCCGCTAAGGCGTATGCTGCTAATGCGTCTCAGGTTATGCCTGCTGTTACTGCTGCGGGCGGATTGGAATCGACCGCAGCGCAAGTCACTAAAGTGCAGTTGTTTGACGTCAATTCACTGATGGGCGTGGTGAATGTGTTTATGCAGTTTGTTTTGCTGACTTCGGTCGTGATGCTGTTTTCCGTTTTCTTTACACCTACCATTAACTTCTTTTTGGGATTGGGCGTTTATGTGATTGGGTTGATGGCGTCTCTGACTGAGACTCTGGCGTGGCATGACCCCGACACTTCACCAACGATTTTGCAGGCGTTTTACACTGTAGTTCACGCTGTAATTCCGAATTTTGATAAGTTCAATCAGATGAACAGTCTCTTGCATCCAGAGATGGCTGTCACAAACATGCCTCTTTACACTTTCCAGACTTCATTGTATGGCCTGATTTATGCGCTGATTGCAATGACGGTAGCGGTTATCATCTTTGAGCAGAAGGAGGTGTAGCCATGGGTGAAAACAAGCGCAAGATGCTTTGTGTGCTGGTTGCTTTTCTGTTTGCGGCGGTAATGTTTCTTCAGACAATACTTGACCCTAAGCAGATGAAGATGCAGAAGGCGAGCACAAGTGTGAGCGGCGGTCAGGAAAGTCAGGAGTTTATGGTACAGCTTCCTGCACAGTTCTTGCTGGCGTCGTTTACAGGCTTCAAAGAGGTCATCGCAGGTGTGCTGTGGGTGAGGGCGGATTCGTTCTTCCACACGGGGCAGTACGAAGCCATTATTCCACTGGTGCGGTTGGTCACTTGGCTCGATCCGCATAATATTGATGTCTACACTACCGGCGCGTGGCATTTGGACTATAATTTCGTAGATACGAGTGAAATGTCTGACAAGCGCTATATACCGGTATCAATTGCAATACTCAAAGAAGGTATAGCCAACAATCCCAGGATATGGGACCTATACTTTGAGCTTGGTTGGACACATTACAACAAGAAATTGCTCGATTACGATAAAGGACTGAAATACATTGAGCAAGCTGTAAAACGGCCGGGCTTTGATATTAACACCGGGAAGGAAACTCCCAGGCCGGAATATGTTGATAGGATGCTTGCTCACCAATACGAGAAGGTTGGGCGGTTTGAAGATGCCATAAAGCAATGGCGTATAGCAAGAGCGCGTTCGGTAGCAATTGCTAAAGGCGAAAAGAACCCTGAGTTTGTTTCGTCAGAGACTGATATATGCGACCGTAATCTTTCACTGTTGTATTTGAGACTTGCTTGGCGCTATGGTAATATGGATTACTATAAAAAGGGCGTTGATATTATGCAGCGCCTGGCTGCAATGAAGGGCGCTCCTGCAGAGATTGTTAAGGCCGCTAAAAACGCCGGTAAGGATTATGCAAAGCGCCTCGCTGCGAACAATCCGCCGAAAGATGCAGCAAAGCCTGTTGATGCCGGTCTTACAGTGGAGATGCTCAGAGTCAAACCGGGAGTCTTTATGATCAACGGTAAGATTAATCTGATGAAGGCGGAAGAATACAAGGGTCTTGCATCGGAGTGTGTGACGAACTGGTATGCAGACAACTTGAAACTGCCTGCCCTAAGAAAGGCTGATTGGCGCGACGGAGCCAGGGCAAACTGGATGTTGTGCGATTATGATTACAAGATGGATGAAAACGCTGCTTTCAATGTACATATTGATAAGGACAAGATGATTGTCTGGGATTCAATATATGTTGGTGGGGGCAAGTTTAAATCAGGGCTTATAGATCTTTCCAAGAGGGAGGATCGCGGCTTCTATCCATTTAAGGCTGATAAGTATAAGTTGGTGGTTTGGATTTCACCTCAACAGCCCGGCTGTGCAGATTATATTCAGGACAGAATAGGCTGGAAAGGTGAGGCTCTCACCGACAAGAATTATCTTGATACAAAGACTCATCCAGGATTCAAAGAACTGCGGTGGGAAAAGATTCTAAGTAGAAAAGATATATTATAAGAATTGGCGGCTTGAGACTGCATATTGCTGTAATAAGGGGAGGGCGAAGGTCCCCCTGAGCCGTTTTCCTTTGCAGCTACAAGGCTCGGCGGGAGCCTCGCCCTCCCCTTAGGCGCTAGTCTCTTGCTTGCCGTTAGATGTGATCGCGCTAGATGGGGAACTAGCGGTGCCCTGTAACCCGCAACCCGCTGCAGCGGGGTTGAATTCCTGCCCGAGGTCTGGCCGTTTGGGTATGTGTTTTGTTAAGTGGTGATGATAGTTGGGCCCTGCGCAATGCCCGTCGCGTGAACCCCGTCAGGTCCGGAAGGAAGCAGCGGTAAACGTGTTCGCACATGTGCCGCAAGGTGATCTGGCTGGAGCAGGCTGACAAAGTAACGCTTGGGCGTACTTGCCAGAGGCAGGTGCGCGATCACTTTTTTGAGTTGACAGTTTATAGTCCTAAGTTCTAAACTTAGGACTATAAACTGTTATCTAAGGATTATTATGGCCTACGTATCCCTCTATCGTAAATATCGGTCGCAGACTTTTGATGACGTTATCGGTCAAGACCACGTTATCAGAACGGTTAGAAACGCCATTCGCGCGGGACGAATTGCGCAGGGCTATCTTTTTTGCGGGTCACGAGGGACTGGCAAGACCACGGTTGCGAGACTCATTGCAAAGGCGTTGAATTGCACGTCTACTGATGGCCCCACGCCTGACCCGTGCGGTGTATGCGACGCATGCTTATCGATTACCGAGGGCAGTGCAGTTGATGTTATCGAAATGGATGCGGCTTCCAACAGAGGCGTTGACGATGTGGATGCGCTGCGCGATGGTGTCAAATACCATCCTATGCAGTTCAGATACAAAGTCTATATCATAGACGAGGCGCATCAATTATCAGCACAAGCCAAAGACGCTTTCTTGAAAACTCTCGAGGAGCCTCCGCCTCACGCTGTATTTATTCTTGCTACCACTGAGAGCCAGAAGATCCCTATTACTATTAGATCTCGCTGCCAGCAATTCGATTTTCGGCGCGGCAGCATTGAGGAAATTACGGGACGTCTCAAGCATGTGTCTAATGGAGAGCAAGCCCAGATAGATGATTTTGCGCTCGATATTATAGCTCGAAGCGCAAATGGTTCGTATCGCGATTCTTTGAGCCTCCTTGAGCAGGTGATAGCTTATTCGGACGGCGCAATCACCTCCAAAGAGGTCTACACTGTGCTTGGCGCAGTTGATGAAGACGTGCTGCTGGAGCTGGGCGAAGTTTTGGCTTCTACTGATACCGGAGCGGCGTTTGCGATTGCCGACAGGTTGCTTCGCGAGGGCAAAGATGTGCGCGAGCTTCTAAAATCATCTGCGAATCATTTTCGCGATGTGCTCGCGCTTAAAGTTGGCGCGGACGAGCATCACAAGGCTGACGAGCGTTGGAGGGACCAGGCTGAAGCGTTCACTCAGGAGCGCCTGGTTCGAATCATTGACTCATTCTCAGCCGCTGAAAAAGATTTGAAATGGAATGAGCAGCACAGGCTTGCGCTCGAAATGGCGCTTTTGCGAGCGATGGTCAAACCCAGAGAAGCCGCGCCTGCGAGGGAATCGGCGCCTGTTGAGGCTACTGTTAGCGCACCTCGCAGAGAAGAAGCGCCCGTCGCGCCGCCCACACCAAAACCGGCGCCAAAACCGGCGCGCGCTCATTCGAAGCCTGTCGAGAAACCCGCTGAGGTTAGCCAGCCGGTCGCGGCGGTAGTTGCAGACGATACGCCAATCAATACGGCGCCTTCGGAACCTGTAACTGTGTCTATAGGCGAGGTTCAGCGCGAGTGGCAGAAGATTCTTAAATATGTGCAAAAGGTGCTCAAGCAGCCACAGGCAAGTGCATGTGCCAGAGAAAGTCGGCCGCTGGAAATTGAAGGAAATGTTCTCAAGCTCGGATTTGCCGCGAAGTGGGATTTCCACCGAAATATTGTTGAAGCTAATGCCTCTTGGTTTGAACAGGGTTTGGCTGATATAATGGGAGCCAGGCTCAAGGTGACGACAGTTCTGCTTGATGATGCGCCAGAGGTTCTGCAAGAAGAAGCTGCTGCATCTGAGCCAATACAGCATCCGTTACAAAACGATATTCTCACAATGTTTGATGCAACAATTGTTGATTCTGACACCGATCCATGGGAGGAATAGATATTATGGGAAAGGGAAACCCTTTCGGGAGTATACCCGGTATGGGCAATATGATGAAGCAGGTCCAGAAAATGGTTGAGGACCAACAAAAGATGGAGCAGGAGCTTGCCGAAGTGCGTGTGGAGACATCTGCCGGAGGCGGCATGGTCAAAGCTATTATTAATGGCAAAAGTGAGCTTCTTGAGGTTAAGATTGACCCGCAGGTTGTTGACCCGGAAGATGTCGAAATGCTGCAGGACCTTATCGTGAGCGCTGTTCGCGAGGCGCTGGAGAAGGTTCAGGATATTCGCGAAGAGCGCGTAAAGGCGATCACCGGCGGCCTCAATATTCCCGGAATGCCAGGAATGTTTTGATCCGATATTCATGATTTATGGGAGCGCCCAATTCAGGGTGTTCCCATTGTTTTGTACCATAGTAGCCAAACAGCTATTCATTTCTTGGGTTGCTTTTGGTATAATATATTTGCGGGCTAGAATCGCAGCAATACGGAGCGATTTTCGCCAATGGCGGGTGAGGACATTCGCCAGTTATTTGTGTGTACCAGGTTATGGAAAATAATTATGCATTACGCAAAACCCCTAGCAAAACTTGTTGGTGAATTTGAGAAGCTGCCCGGAATCGGCCCGAAATCCGCGCAGCGGCTTGCGTTCCACATCCTTAGAATCTCTGAGGATGAGGCAAAAGCGTTGGCAGATGCAGTATTGAACGTAAAACTGTATATCAAGCTCTGCCCGGTTTGCTACAATTATACTGACCAGGATTGTTGCGAGATCTGTTCCGATGCCAAGAGGGACAGGTCTCTTGTATGTGTTGTGTCTGAACCTCGCGATGTTGTTGCGATGGAGAAGACGAATGAGTTTAGAGGGCTTTTTCATGTCTTGGGCGGAGTGATTTCGCCGATGGACGGAGTTGGGCCTGATATGCTAAAAATACGCGAGCTTCTTGCGCGCGTAGGTGACGGCGAGATCACTGAGGTTTTGCTTGCCACAAATCCCACTATTGAAGGCGATACCACCGCCATGTATATAGCCAGAACGCTCAAGGAACGCGGGTTTGAGGGCCGCATTTCGCGTATTGCCCATGGGATGCCTGTTGGAAGCGATATGGACTACGCTGATCAGGCGACGCTCATACAAGCGCTCCAATGGCGGCGAGATATTTAGAAATTTCGGACAGCCGATTTTCGGACTTCCGGATAATAATTAAGGAGACATTATGTCAAGAAAAATGGAGGGCTACGACGGCAATTCAGCAGCTGCCCACGTAGCGCACGCAACGAACGAAGTTATCGCAATCTACCCTATTACTCCGAGTTCTCCGATGGGCGAAATCTCCGATGAAAAAACTGCCCGTGGGGAAAAGAACATTTGGGGCACTATCCCATCTATAACTGAAATGCAAAGCGAGGGCGGCGCATCAGGCGCCGTTCACGGCGCGCTTGCTACCGGCGCTTTGACAACTACATTTACCGCATCGCAGGGTCTCCTGCTCATGATTCCGAACATGTATAAGATCGCCGGTGAGCTTACGCCCACGGTCTTCCATGTGACAGCGCGCTCCCTGGCTGTGCAGGCGCTCTCGATTTTTGGAGATCACAGCGACGTAATGGCTTGCCGCCAAACCGGTTTCGCTATGATCTGTTCTGCCAGCGTTCAGGAAGTGATGGACTTCGCCCTGATTGCACAGCAGGCGACATTGGCCAGCCGAGTTCCATTCCTGCACTATTTCGACGGTTTCCGAACAAGCCACGAAGTTCAGAAAATCGAAGAGCTTACTTATGACGATATGCGCGCGATGATCGACGATGAGCTTGTTATCGCCCATCGAAATCGCGCTCTGAGCCCTGATCACCCGAACATGGGCGGCACCGCGCAGAACCCGGATGTATACTTCCAGGGACGCGAGACCGTCAATAGATTCTATATGGATACCCCGGCAATCGTCCAGGAAACCATGGACAAGTTTGCCAAGATCGTAGGCCGCCAGTATCATCTGTTCGATTATGTCGGCGCTCCTGATGCTGAGAAGGTGGTGATTGTTAGTGGTTCAGGCGCTGAGACCGTGCATGAGACGGTTGAGTATATGACCAGGAATGGCG
This sequence comes from Armatimonadota bacterium, assembly GCA_026392045.1. Classification (GTDB taxonomy): domain Bacteria; phylum Armatimonadota; class UBA5829; order UBA5829; family UBA5829; genus JAMCYN01. Next base: position 8,191 of record JAPLCU010000161.1, on the reverse strand, counting down.
AGAAAGTCGGCGTTCTCAAGGTTCGCCTTTTCAGGCCGTTCAGCGTTAAGGACTTCGTAGGCGCGCTGCCCGCGACGGTCAAGAAGATCGCTGTTTTGGACCGCACAAAAGAGCCGGGCTCAATTGGTGAACCGCTTTACCAGGATGCTGTAACTGCTATCGAAGAAGCGTTCTCTGAGGGGATCGCTCCGTTCAGCAGTCGGCCGGTTATTGTGGGCGGTCGTTTTGGTCTTGGTTCCAAGGAGTTCACTCCGGCGATGGCTAAGGCTGTTTTTGACAATCTTAACGCCGCCAAGCCGCTCAATCATTTCACAATTGGCATCAATGACGACGTAACCAAGACCAGCCTGGCCTTTGACCCTTCATTTACAACCGCTGACGAGAACGTTTATCGCGCTATGTTCTATGGTTTGGGTTCGGATGGCACCGTCGGCGCGAATAAGAACTCGATTAAGATCATCGGTGATGAGACTGATAACTACGCTCAGGGCTATTTCGTATATGACTCGAAGAAAGCCGGTTCTGTGACGGTTTCGCACCTGCGCTTCGGCAAGAACCCGATTCGCAGCCCGTATCTCATCGACCAGGCGAACTTCATTGCATGCCACAACCCGAGCTTTGTTGAGAAATATGACATGCTCAAGAACATGGAAGTGGGCGGGACATTCCTTTTGACTACTCCGCATGGCGCGGACGAAGTCTGGGATACCCTCCCGCAGGAAGTTCAGCAGCAGATTATTGATAAGCAAGTCAAGTTCTATGTGATCGATGCAATTAGCCTCGGCCATAAGCTCGGCCTTGGCGCTCGCATAAACATGATTATGCAGTCGGCTTTCTTTAACCTGACCGGTATTCTTCCGCAGGAGCAGGCGATTGCAGCTATTAAGTATGCGATCAAGAAGAGCTACGGCAAGTATGGCGACAAAGTCGTTGAGATGAACAATGCTGCGGCCGATATAGCGCTGACCAAGACATTTGAAGTCAAATACCCCAATGCCGTTACCAGCAAGATTAAGAAGCCGCCGATGGTAAGTGATAATGCTCCTCAATTTGTAAAAGACGTTACCGCGGAGATTATGGCTGGCCGCGGCGATGATATCCCTGTGAGCAAGATGCCTATAGACGGCCGCTATCCGCTCAGCACCACGCAGTTTGAAAAGCGCAATATTGCGGTTGATATTCCTGTTTGGAACCCTGAAATCTGCGTTCAGTGCGGACGCTGTTCGCTGCTTTGCCCGCATGCTACGATTCGTATGAAGGCTTATGATGAGTCTCAATTGGCTAAGGCTCCGGCGACATTCAAGAGCGCTGATGGCAAGGCTAAGCTCAAGGGCAACAAAGTGACTATTCAGATTGCTCCCGAAGATTGTACGGGATGCGGTCTATGCGTGCAGAACTGCCCGGTTAACGTCAAAGATCCTGAAACCAAGGAGCCGACCGGCGTGCACGCTATCAATATGGCGACCCAGGAACCGCTTCGCGAGACCGAGCGCGAGAACTGGGAATTCTTCCTTTCATTGCCTGAGACCGATCCTTCGCTCTACAACAGGCAGACAGTTGCGGGCAGCCAGATGCTGCCGGCTCTGTTCGAGTTTTCCGGCGCATGCGCAGGCTGCGGCGAGACTCCTTATGTGAAGCTCGTCTCTCAGCTCTTCGGTGACCGCGCGGTTATCGCGAATGCTACCGGTTGTTCGTCGATCTATGGCGGAAACCTGCCGACCACTCCGTATTGCCAGCGTGGCGATGGTCGCGGCCCGGTTTGGTCAAACAGCCTCTTCGAGGACAACGCTGAGTTCGGTATGGGCTTCAGGCTGACTATCGACAAGTTCAGAGAGATGGCGCTTGAGCTTTTGGGCAAAGCAGTTGAAGCCAAGGTCGTAAGCGGCGATTTGGCCGAAGCCATAAAGAACGCTGATCAATCCACCCAAGAGGGCATTGAGGAGCAGCGCGCTCGCGTTGCATCACTCAAGGACGCGCTCAAGGGCGAGTGCTCTGTTTGCAAGCAGCTTGCCAGCGTAGCGGATTATCTCGTTGCCAAATCCGTATGGATCTTTGGCGGCGATGGCTGGGCCTATGATATCGGTTACGGCGGTTTGGACCATGTGCTTGCAAGCGGCAAAAACGTGAACATGCTCGTTCTTGATACCGAAGTCTACTCCAACACAGGCGGGCAGATGTCCAAGTCTACTCCGAGAGCTTCAACGGCAAAGTTCGCAGCAGGTGGCAAGGCAACCAGAAAGAAAGACCTGGCGATGATGGCGATAAACTACGGCAGCGTTTATGTTGCCAATGTTTCGCTTGCCGACCCAGCCCATTTGGTTAAGGCTTTGGTCGAAGCCGAGGCATACAATGGTCCGTCAATCATTATCGCGTATGCTCACTGCATTGCTCACGGTATCGACAACACGTTCGGCATTGAGGAGCAGAAGAAAGCTGTGGCTTGCGGTCACTGGCCATTGTTCCGCTACAACCCGAATCTTGCCGATAAGGGCGAGAACCCACTGAAGATAGACAGCAAAGAGCCGACTATCTCCTTCGAGGAATATGCTTATGGCGAGAACCGCTATCGAGTCCTCAAGAAGATCGATCCTGATGCTGCCAAGAGGCTTATGGCCCTTGCAGAGCAGGATACTAAGAAGCGTTGGAAGCTCTACAAGCAGTTGTCTGAGCTCAGCGTTGATGGCGAATGTGTTAGTAAAGACTAGCAAAGTCTCTGTATAGAACAAACATAACTCGGCTCCGCACTCTCTGAGTGCGGAACCGAGTTTTTTTAGTCTAACGGGGGTATCATAGTCTAATTAACCATAGTCAGGGAGGGGAAAAGACGATGGCGGACATTAGCACATCATATATGGGAATATTGTTCAAAAGCCCGGTGATTGTCGGCGCGTGCAGCATATCCCACAAAATCGACAATATCAAAAAGGCTGAAGAAGCAGGCGCGGGAGCTATTGTTATTCATTCTTTGTTCCAGGAACAGATCGAATACGAACGATTGGAACTCGATGAAGAGCTTTCGCTCGGCGCCGACATTTACGCTGAGTCGCTCACATATTTGCCGCACATGGAGCATTCGGGCGCTCGCGAGCATGTGATGTGGGTTGAACAAGCGCGTAAGGAAGTCAGTTTTCCGATGATCGGCAGCCTGAACGCTACCTCAGTTGGTGAGTGGGTAGGTTACGCCAAGCTGCTTGAGGATGCTGGCTGCGATGCTCTGGAGCTAAATCTCTATTCTGTTGAAACGCATCCAGAAGTTACCTGCACGGATATCGAGAGCCGCTCTTTAGAAGTGGTTGCTGATGTAAAAAGCGTTGTTAAGATACCGGTTGCTGTAAAATTGAGCCCATTCTATACCTCTACTGCGCATTTCGTGTCAAAAGTTGTTGAAGCAGGAGCGGACGGAGTTGTTCTTTTCAATCGTTTCTATCAGCCGAATATCGATCCTGAAAAGGAGGCTTTAGACATTCGTTTAGATCTCAGCCGTCCTGAGGATAACAGGTTGCCCCTGCGATGGATTGCGATATTGTCTGGAATTATCGATACGGACTTTGTAGCCGGCACCGGCGTTTACGGTGGTCTGGATGTTGTGAGGCAGATTCTCGCAGGAGCCCGCGCGACGCAGAGCGTGTCTGCGCTATTGTCTCATGGAATTGCGCATGTCGCCGTTATGAATGAAGAATTAGAAGCCTGGATGGAGCGCAAGGGGTATAAGTCTATAGAAGAATTCCGTGGAAAGCTAAGTAAAGAAGGGGTTTCGGGAAAGGGTTTTCCCGAAACAACTGAGGGCGATCCGAGAGCATTCGAGCGCGCCCAATATATCAGCGCGCTTTTGCAGCACAAATAGGAATGGGCCGGAGTAATCCGGCCCATCTTGGCACTCTATTCTTCCTTCTCCGCAGTCTTGCTGCCGCGTATCTTCGGGTATTAAATCTCTTCTAATAGTTAATCAGCAGGAAACGTGCCTTTTTGCCTGGTATTCATACGGTATTTGCTTGAAAAGAGCACGGTTGCAAAATAAATTAGAAGAACATCGAGAATACTAAAGGAAATTTCCTGTAATATGCGAAATTGAGTAATAGGCAGTTTGCAAAGCGGCGCTGCGGAGGTATTGGTTTTGGAAGTAACAGGTATAGCTGCGTTTTATCTCGTCTGCTTGTGTTTTGGCTTTTTGCTGGCATTGGTCGGCGCTATTTTCGGTGGGTTCGCTGGTCACGGGATGGACTTTGGCCATGGCGTGCCGGGTGGACACGAGTTCAATATTGAGCATGCGCCTGAAATATCCCACGGGGGCAATGAGATCGGCGGCGGCATTGCGGAGACCTCAGAGATGCCTGGGGCCAGTTTCTTCAATATGATAACGATATCCACCCTGGTGGCATTCTTCGGGTTATTCGGTCTGCTTGAAGTATGGGGGTTTCGAGCATCGGCTATATGGAGCCTGGCTGTTGCTCTTCCTGCCTCGATTGCCATTGCAATAGGACAGTTTCTGCTTTATGTAAAGCTGCTTGTGAATGCCCAGGCTAGCAGTGAGGCGCGCCTGTCGGATGTTATTGGGCATGAAGCAGAGGTGATTACAGGCATTTTGGAGAACGGGATAGGAGAAATTGCTTATGTGGTTAAAGGCAGCCGATACACAGCGCCGGCTGCATCGGTTGATTCAAGTGACATTCCAAGAGGCGCTCGCGTGATTATTGAGAGTATCAGAGCCAACACGTTGATCGTAAAGCCTTACGCCAACGTGATATTATAGTGAGTTCCAATTCTAATTTCGAAAGGGGTTTTTAATGCCGGATACAGCGCAATCGATTGGGTTTCTTAGTTTTGTTGCGTTTTCTCTCGTTTTCTTAATACTCGTGTGGATGGCCAGCAGGTATCGGAAGGTTGGTCCTAACCAGGTGCTAGTTGTTTTTGGTAGAAGACATGGGACGAGGGACGCGATTTCAGGTGAAAGAGGAGTCAGGGGTTTTAGAATCGTGAAGGGCGGAGGCACCGTGGTATGGCCTGTTGTTGAAGCATGCTCGGCGCTTTCGCTTGAATTGATGACTCTGGACATTACCACGCCAGCCGTTTACACGGTTCAGGGTGTGCCGGTTTTGGTAGAGGGTGTGGCCCAGATCAAGGTCAAAGGCGACGATACCTCCATTGCCACTGCTGCCGAGCAGTTTCTTGATAAGTCACAGCAGCAGATTTCTGAAATCGCGTTGCAGACTCTTGAGGGACATCTCCGAGCAATTATTGGCGCTATGAACGTGGAAGAGATTGTAACAAATCGAGATGCATTTGCCCAGCGCGTGCAGGAAGTTTCTGCGGCTGATATGGCTAATATGGGCTTGTGCGTTGTCAGTTTTGTTATAAAAGATATTCGCGATACTCAGGGCTATCTTGAGGCTTGGGGACGCCCGCGTATCGCGTTGGTTAAAAGAGACGCAACAATCGCAGAAGCGGAGGCGCAGAGAGATGCTACTATCCGATCTGCGCAGGCAAACCAACTGGCTCAGACAGCCAAATTTGAAGCTGATACTAAAGTAGCTGAATCTGATAAGGATTATAAGTCGAGACTTGCCGAATACAACGCAATGGTCAAGCAGAAAGAAGCTGAAGCTGACCTTTCTTATGACCTGCAGAAATTCAAAACTCAGCAGCTTGTTCGTCAGGAAGAAGTTCAAGTTCAGATTGTTGAGAAGCAAAAGCAGATCGAAGTGCAGGAGCAAGAAATCCAGCGCAGAGAAAAAGAGCTTACTGCGACCGTCGAAAAGCCTGCAATGGCCGAGCGTTCGAGAATCCAACAGCTTGCTGAAGCCGAGCAATATCGCTTGCAGGCTACCGCTGCCGGTCAGGCCAATGCGACCAGAACAGTTGGTATAGCCGAGGCGGATGCTCAGAAGGCAATAGGTCTTGCGGCAGCAGACGTTACGCAGGCCAAGGGTTTGGCTGAGGCTCTTGCTATGGCCAAAAAAGCCGAAGCATGGCAGCAATATAACGAGGCCGCTATCTTGCAGATTGTTGTTGAGAACCTGCCTCAGCTCGCGAGAGCCGTTGCGGAGCCTCTGAGCAAAACTGAGAAGATTATTGTTATCGGTGGAGGCGGCGACGGCAGCGCGGGCGCTTCTAAGGTCACTCAGGATGTTGTTAATGTGGTCGCTCAGTTGCCTCCAATGATTCAGGCTCTTACCGGTATTAGCCTTGAGGATTTGATCAAAAACATACCGGCGCGTATGAAGCAGGGGCAAACCACTGGCAAACCCGCGCAAGGCAAGCCGCGAGTGATGCCTAAGCCCGCTGAATCTGAGCCTGTGGACACACCTGTGGATGAGCCTGAGAAAGACTAATCTTCGGCTCGAGGCTTGAACTTCGAGCTGCTTGGATGTATCATAAATGCCGTTCGCAAAATGCTTGCGGACGGCATTTGCCTTATGGGAGGGTTGGATGAATATTGATGAAGCCGCAGTCGAACGTATAAGCGAAGAGACTGCTGAAAAATATCGTAGTTTTGTAAATCCGGGGATTGCGAACATTCTTAATTTCAGCGGGTTCGACGTCCCCGAGGATAGGGCCGAAGGCTGCTATATCTGGGACATTTCGGGCCGCAAGTTCCTTGATTGCGTTGGCGGTTACGGGGCGTTTAGCCTTGGCCACAGGCACCCGAAAGTTGTAGAAGCTGTCAAAGCTCAGTTAGACAAGGAGGCTCTGAAAAGCCATTTCTTTATGTCGATTGAGCTTGCTGAGGCTTGCGAGGCGCTTGCAGGCGTGTTGCCTGGCGATATAAATTACTCATTCCTGTGCAGTTCCGGCACCGAAGCTGTGGAGGGCGCGCTCAAATGCGCTCGAATCCACACAGGACGCTCGAAATACATAGGGGCCGTGAACGGTTTCCATGGTAAGAGCTACGGCAGCTTGTCAGTTTCGGGCCGTGAGGTTTACAAGGAGAAGTTTAGGCCGCTTCTGCCCGTTACCCAGCATGTGCCGTTTGGTGACGCCTGCGCCCTGGCGAATGCCATTGACGACGATACAGCCGCCGTGATTTTAGAAGTGGTTCAGGGCGAAGCGGGGGTCAACATCGCGCCCGATGATTACTTCCCAAAGGTTCGAAAAATGTGCAGCGCAAACGGCGCTTTGCTTATTTGCGACGAAGTGCGCACTGCATTCGGGCGAACTGGCAAAATGTTCGCTTCAGAGCATTATGGCATTACGCCTGACATAGTCACAATGGCCAAAGCTCTTGGCGGCGGAGTAATGCCCGTGGGCGCGTTCTCGGCAAACGCCGAGATTTGGGATTCCATGTTCGGCAAGAACCCCTATTTGCATTCAACCACATTCGGCGGCAACCCGCTGGCGTGCGCGGCTGTCATCGCGGCAATCAAAGTTACTATCGAAGAGAAGCTGGTTGAGAGATCAGCACGTCTCGGTATAAAGCTTCTCAATGACCTTAAGATGGTGCAAGCACGCTACCCGAATATTGTCAAAGAGGTCAGGGGTAAAGGCTTGCTTGCCGGTGTTGAATTTGATCATGAAGACTTCGCGGCGCTGGTAATCGCAGGCTGCGGCAGGCGCGATGTATTGGTTGCATATAGCCTGAATAATCCCAAGGTCATTCGCGTGGAGCCGCCGCTTATCATCAATGAATCAGAACTCGATAGGGCTATAGTCGCCATTAGCGAGGCGGTCGCAGAGACTGCGGAGATGCTTGAGGGGATTGCGTGAACCTGAATTTTGTGGACGCTGCGGGAACTATTGTGGTGTTTCGGGATTTGAGTGAAGCGTAGCGGAACGGAAATCCCGAAACAAACCGCGTAACAACCAAGAGGAAATCGCTGCAAACATGTATAATACCTAAGAGTGAAATGGAAAAACATTGATATCGGGGCAGCTTACTATTACATAACGGGAACAATAACTCAGTGGCTTCCTCTCCTGAATAAGACTGATATTCGCGAAATGGTGTGTGCTGACATAGAAGCCGCGCTCAATGAATGCGGCGCTTCGCTGGCAGCGTTTGTGATTATGCCAGACCATTTGCATCTAATAGTATATTTGCCGGAGAAGGGACTTTTGCATAAGTTCTGCAAACTTTGGCGCGGACGTTCCGGCAGGCACATCCCTGGGGTTCTTAAGAAGCAGGGCGATATTGAATCACTGAATGTTATGGCCGAGCATGCTAATGGCGGATGCCAATATGCCGCTTGGAAAGAGC
>JAPLCU010000101.1 GCA_026392045.1 Armatimonadota bacterium | reverse complement strand
GATATATAAACACAATCTGAAGCTTGTTTCGCTTACCAGGGAAGATATTTCGGACCAAACATCGCAGGCGATTATCATTCGTTTGCAGGTGCCCGTTAACTTCGAAGAAGAGGCATTCAGTGAAAGCCTGGCTTCATGTTCGCATATTGTCAGCTACCAATGGCTGTAGAATCGGCGTAATCTTATGGCTTCGAGTAATCTCAGCAAATTAATAGAAGAGCTTAATGGGCGGCCACTGAAGAATGTCCCCTCAGAAAACGTCGCGGCAACCATGCGCATTCCGGCTCCAGGAAGGAAGCTTAAAATGCAACCGATTTTGGATATTGATGCTCGCGATGTCCTGCCGTCAGTTACCCTTGAAGAAGTTGCGCAGGGAATTGTGACATCTGCGTCTCTTGGGCCAGATTACTTCCACATTGAAGCCCGGGCTGAATCTTTGGGAGCTGAGGCTGCGCTGATTCACCGCCGGTTTATGGGATTGACAGGACATCCTCACGCAGACGCAGTAGTGCGATTGGCGCACGCATGCAATTCTGAACGCATCTCACCACACGAAATTGTGTTTATGGACATCGAAACTACCGGGCTTAGCGCCACTCCAGTTTTTTTGATTGGCACCATGGAATGCGGCCAAGATGGGTTTGTATTCAAGCAATATTTTGCCAGAAACTTCGAAGAAGAGACCAGCATTCTTGCCGCGTTTGCTGAAAGGCTCAAGACAACCAGGCTCATGATAACTTTCAATGGAAAAAGCTTCGATATGCCATTTTTGATAAATCGAGGCGTGGCTAATCGGATGAAAATGCCTATGCCCGAGTTTCATCTGGACTTATTGCATGAGGCGCGCAGAGTCTATAGTGAAGAGCTGCCAAACTGCAAGCTCCAGACTTTGGAATATTACATCTGCGGACGCAGCAGGGATGACGATATTCCAGGCGCTGAGATTCCGGCGGCATACAAGGCTTTTGTGCGCACCGGAAACGCCAATAAGATCGGCACTATCTTGATGCATAACCTTTATGACATCTTAACAATGGCCGATCTCATGAACCGCATGTGGGGAAGGGATTAGGTTATAGGTTATAGGTTATAGGTTATAGACCGGAAGGGACGGGCGAGATTGCAAATCTGCCCGAACATCTCGAACGGGCAGGATTGCAAATCTGCCCGAACACAAGAGGAAAGAATGTCACTAAATCAAAAAAAACTGCACCGCTGCGCAATTGCTTGCGAGAGCGGTGCAGCCCCTCTGCTTCAGTCTATCACCTCTGCGAGTGACCTATTTAGGGATCAAAGGAGGTAACCAAACGAAATCCAGATCTCACCGTCGATCAAGACCCCGTCGATGGTGAATATACCCCCCTCGACATCCGCCGTCTTACCAAGGGTCCCAGAGGGGTCATGGACCGTGATTGGGGCATTGTAACCATCGCTGATCGTGAACTCGATGACATTGCCTTCAGAATCGGTTTTGGTAACGTGTGCCTTACCACCCCAAACCCTGACGTAGCGTAAATCAAGGTTGGAATCGGCAGCAACGGCCTTGTTGTTCACACCGACCGGTTTGATGGCAGTGCCGGCAACTCCGGTCGGATCAGCACTCAGCTCGAGGTAGACTCCACCAGCATCGTTCCTGACCGTACCGATGAGATTCGTCACTTTGTCTGCGAAGTAGAGGTTGTCGCTGCCGCCAACCTTGTCAACGACTTTCAGACAAGGCCGCGCCTGAGCCTCACCAACATAGAAGTAGTTGTTGGTCCTCGTACCATCAAGGTTCCGCGCAGCCAAAGTCACGGTAACAGTCTCGGTCAGATAGACTACCTTACCAATCGGCTGGGACCTGAGATCGGCCAAGTTAGCTACAGGAATAGCATCAGGTCCGACTCTGTCAATAACGACATCGTCAACATATATACCCTTGCCCAGTGCAGGAATAGCATCATAACCAAATATTACAGTCATCTTAGTTGCGTTTGCGGGAGCAGCTACTCTTACGAGCGGCATTGGTATGCCGCTAACATCGAACTTGAGAAATTGCGTCCAAGTCTTGGGCGGATTAAACCGCCAGCCTATGTAGCCAGGTTCTTCAGACGCCATCGGCAGGATTTCGTCGCCAGCATTATTCCTGAATGCAGGCATCGGGAAGCACTGTGTCACGCCAGTATCAGCCTTCAGCTTGAAGTAGCAGTTGTATGAGCTGCCCGGGATAACATCAACAGATGCCATCAAGAAAGCGTATTGCGCAGTGGCAGTGACAAACGCACAATAGCTTCCGCTGAACGCATCACTAGATTGTGTAGCGGTCATGTTAGGGTCTTGGAAATTAATCCAATCAACAGGCAAACTGCCGCCCCACTGCTCGAGGCCGCCATTCTTTATAACACCCATCTCTGTCTTAGCAGTCAGAGTGATGTCGAGGATGAACGGGCCGTAAGAAGCCGGAGTAGCGTCTACAGTCTGCGTGTTATCTGCATAACCCAGCGCGTCTGCATATACTTCAAGACCAGGACCAGGCGTAATGCCAGTGATCTTATATTTGCCATCTATGCCGGTTATAACAGCGAGACCACCGACGCCGCCGATCTGAACAACAGCGTTGTAGATCGGATTATCACTGGTATCCTTAACAATACCGGTTATGTTATTGACCTCGATGAGTTTGAAGTCTTTACCCGTAATAGGATCAGTGCCGACCGTCACTTCATACGTGCCATCAACCGGGAAAACGGTCATATAGTTAGCTTTGCTTGCACTGATCCAAACAGTGGTGCCAGTTATTGCATTTAATGTGTAATCACCATTTATATCAGTAAGTGGGGAGGTGGCGCCGCCGATAATCATGGCTCCAGCCACAGGTGTGATGCCATCTTCCAGAGTCACCTTACCGCTGATGGTGGTGTAGTGAGTAATAGGTATGTGTTGCCGTTGAAATACGAATTGGTGTCAGCGTTGGCGCGTCCGATGTTGATGTACTTTTTAGTGTTTTCGGTGCCTTGCTGGTTAGGAACGAACGCCATGAATGTGTTGCCATATCCGTTCATGGTGGTAGTGGGGATGTTCATAATCATGACACCGTTGGCATACACCTTGAAATCACCAGCCGGCTGAACTACCAGAACCAAGACCGTTTTTTGTTGATCAGGAATGGCAGTGGAGGCGTTGGCCGTAACCCTGTTGTTTATGCCTGTGGCGTTGCGCCATACATTCACCACACCAGTGTCATTGCGTATAGCCAGAACCAGGTTTTGGCGGAAGATATTCACCAGGGATCCATAAACAAGGCTGGCGTCGCGCACCGGCTTCACAGCCACAACGATGGTAGCGCCGTTACACGGAATAGTAAGCGATGGCGTTGACGGGACTGTGTTTGTGAGAGGCCCCATTACCATGAAGCCATCACCATCAGCATTGAGATTCTTTTCCCACGGCAAGCTGCCATCCAGGTCTACTGTGGGGGTATTCATCATAGCAAACGCCGCAAGGCCAAACGGATGATCTACGGTCCATGCACCCGTACTTGCATCCTGTTCCGCAGGGAATGCGCTGGTAAGGGCAGAGAATAAGAGCTTATCCTTTGCAGGAATAGTTCTGTAGTTTTCTACGAGAATGATGCTCAGACCGGATATCGGCTCAGCATTGACATTCACGGTCTGGTCTGCTGACGTCGCGTGAGTTTCATGCGAAGCGCACATATACCAGGCGGCATCAAACAAAGTAATGTTGAAGTTGCCGTCTACATCGGCAGTTGCCATGCGGTATGGACTCACCGATGCATTCGCTGTTCTTGAGAAGTAAACCTTGGCGAATGGTACCCCCAATGCAGAAAGCGAGTCGGTAACTTGACCGCTGACCGCATACTCCAGCTTGGGAGCAAACGCCGCCGCGATCGTATGGTCGGCAGTGACGTTTGTGAACGTGTAGATACCAGTGCTGACCGCATCAGGGTCGTTTATATTATCTACAAGCACAGTGGCTATGTCATAACCAAACGAAGGAGTGATAGTAAACGTCTTGCTCTTGCCCTCGAAAACTATTACAGCTCCGCTCGGGCTGATAGCGCCATTGGCTTCCGCTGAGGCTGTCACAGTGTGAGGGGCCAGCGCATAGAATGTCGCCACGATCGTATGGTCGGCAGTGACGCTGTCGAACGTGTAGGCGCCACTGCTGACCGCTGCAGGGTCGTTTATACTATCTACAAGCACAGTAGCTATGCCGAAGCCATCCAATGGAGTGATCGTAAATGTCTTGGGCATGCCGTAGTCCACAATCACATTACCGGACGGGCTGATCGATCCGCCAGCCTCGGCGGATGCAGTGATCTTATACGAAACTGCCCGATTAGACTGAATATCAGTTTCCAGCGCCGTGCGATCAGCAACGGATAGCGCCGTGTTATAGATGTATACGTCGCTAATGCCGCCATTGAAAACGTTCCATGGGTCAATGTCGGTGCGGCCAATATCAATGAATGTGTCATAGGCGCCCTCCGTGTTGCTCAGTACACCTGGGACGAGCGCTGTCAGACCCTCGGCAGTAGCAGGACCAGTCATAATCTGGTTGCCATTGGCATAGACGATGTATGAGCCGTCCGGCTGAGCTACCAGACTAAGAGTAGCCCCGGTCAGGTCAGGCAGGGCGTATGTACTCCATGTGGTAACGTTCCCAGTGAGGCTGGTGTTGCGCCTAACACCCACCAAGCCGCTGAGATTCTGCGTGACCAGGCACAAGCGGCTGTAGAAGATGTTTACGATGGCCTTAAAGTTAAGGTTGTCACCGGCGCTGCGATCCGGTCTGACCGATGCAACAATCGTTGCGCCGCTGCATGGAATCGACGCTTTGGCGCCGCCAACAGGCCAATAGCTTGTTCCAAAACGGAAGCCATCCAAGTTGGCGACAGTGTTCTTCTCCCATTTTGCACCCGCAACAATCATCAGCGTTGGTGGTACGATTGGTAACGGAGTTAATGACCCGCTAACCGGGTAAAGTGTTGGCCAGGCAGGTATGGGGTCATCGGACGGCATCGTGAGCGAATCGGTGTTCACACCCAGGATCATGCTCTCCATCTTAGGAATATTCCTGGCGCTTGCGTCCAAAGTGAAATCGACGCCCGTCATGGGCCCGCTGACATTAAGTGTCTGATCAGCCGAGACAATGAATCCCGTTTGGGATGCGCACGCATACCAGGTTACCGAAGGAACAAGCAGATTGTAGTCGCCGAATATGTCAGTTGTTGTCGATAAGCTCGGAACGGCGTTAGCCGCCGACTTAAAGGACACTGTTGCTCCGCCGCCGGCAGCAGCAGCGACATGACCAGAAACTGTATAAGGGGTAATCATCGCGTACGATACCGCAATGGTATGGTCGGCAGTGATACCGCTAAACGTGTATGTGCCAGTGCTGACCGCTACTGGGTCATTTGTACCATCTACAAGCACAGTGGCTATGCCATATCCATAGTTTGGCGTGAATGTAAATGTCTGGCTCCCGCCATCGAGAACATACTTGTTGCCTGTCG
>JAPLCU010000097.1 GCA_026392045.1 Armatimonadota bacterium | reverse complement strand
CTCGTTGACACCTTGAACGACAGCTCTAAAGTCACCCTGATGCTTTGTTGCATCGGCGCGAGTCTCAAGTTTGCCTTCAACAGCGGCAACAGATAGCAGTTTTGCGTCAGAAACCAACGCATTGACAGCAACGATGCACTTATTGAGGTTGTTCTTAATCTCATTGAAGTCGCCGTTGTAATCGTCGGTAATAACCGGTGGGATATTTCCATTGGAAATTCTCTCAACATATTCCGCGGCCACATTCAACGGACCAATTACGGAATCGAGGCAGTCGTTGACACCTTGAACGACAGCTCTAAAGTCACCCTGGTGCTTTGTTGCATCGGCGCGAGTCTCAAGTTTGCCTTCAACAGCGGCAACAGCCAGCAGTTTTGCGTCAGAAACCAACGCATTGACAGCAACGATGCACTTATTGAGGTTGTTCTTGATCTCGTTGAAGTCACCGTGGTAATCGTCGGTAATTTCCGGCGGGATATTTCCATTGGAAATTCTTTCCACATATTCCGCAGCCACATTCAACGGGCCAATTACGGAATCGAGGCAGCCGTTGACACCTTCAACGATAGCTCTAAAATCACCATGATGCTTTGTTGCATCGGCGCGAGTCTCAAGTTTGCCTTCAACAGCAGCAACAGCCAACAGTTTTGCGTCAGCAACCAACGCATTGACAGCAACGATGCACTTATTGAGGTTGTTCTTGATCTCGTTGAAGTCACCATTGTAATCGTCGGTAATAACCGGTGGGATATTTCCATTGGAAATTCTTTCGACATATTCCGCAGCTACATTCAACGGGCCAATTACAGAATCGAGGCAGTCGTTGACGCCCTTGACGATCTCTCTGTAACCGCCCTCAAATTTATTAGCGTCACCTCTTGTCTCGAGACGACCGTCAACGGCAGCCTTGCTGAGCATTCCGGCCTCAGAAACGAGGGCACGAAGGGTCTCTACGACACGATTCATGCTCTTGGCAAGGATATCCTTATCAGACTTAGCCTCGGCAACAATACTGAGGTCACCGCCAGCAATCATATCAGCAACCTGAGCGCTGCCATTGATGTTAGCAACCATCATTCCCATAGCCCTGGTCAGGTCGCCGATCTCGTCCTTTGCAGTTGAAGTGGCAGTTACATCCACATCGCCAAGCGCCAATTTATCAGCAACAGCTTTGAGTTCACCGATCGGCGTCGCGACACTTGCGGCGATAACAAATCCCAATATGCCGGCTAAAACCAATCCCACAAACATGAACACAATCAAAGTCATGCGGGCGCTAGTAAATGTTTTTTGGTTCGCTAATACCGCCTCTTTTGATGCTTTATCATTGATATCTACCACTTTTGTAAGCAAGCTTTCCGCTTTGGTAAACGTTTCGCCATTTACCACAAGCGCTTGATCAAGCATTTTCTTATATGCAGCGTCGGATCTATTAGCGCGATATGCTTTTGACAGACTCACATAAGTCTCATGGTCCTGCCACCATTTATCCCACGCAGGCACAAAGTCTTTCCAAACCTGCGCTTCTTCTTCAGTCTGCGGAAGCGGGTCATAAATGGCACGGGCGATTTTCACACGTTCCTGCGCGTCGTCAAATCGCTTGTATTGCGCCTGCTCCAATTCGGGAGTCAGACTAGTGCATAGTAGGGCATTCTCGGCGCTGTCTACCGCAGTTTGCGCCTCGCTGATGACGAGTAGAGCATTTATGCTAGGCAACTTGGTCTTGCCTATATCTTCAGCGCCCGCATTAATAACTTGAGCAGCAGTAATTCCACGCCATCCGATGATCAGAGCAATCAAAGCTATGACCAGAAATGCGCCGAGCAATCTCGGCTTGATTTTAATTGAGTTCATTTTTTTACAGACCTCCATGTTTTTGTTTTTTTGGTTTTATCACCCTGACCTGCCCCGGAGCATTTCGGGGACTTGTTTCAGGGTCTGCGCTTCCATAAACAGATGCTGAATCAAGTTCAGCATGACATTTTACTTGAGTTGCTTCCATAAACAGATGCTGAATCAAGTTCAGCATGACATACATAAACGGCCTAAGCTGCAACTGCTTCCTCTTCCTTCGTATCCATCATCGCAGCCAATTCTTCGCCCGATAGCACCTTGTCGATGTCCAGAATGATCGAGAACTTATCATCTCGCTTCGCCATGCCCCTGATAAACTCGGTATTCAAGCGAGTTCCCATCTTCGGAGCCGGTTCTATCTGGCTGTGATCGATATCCACCACTTCCTGTACAGAATCCGCCAACATTCCCACATGCAGCATATCCGCGCCCATATCGACTTCAACGATCACAATGCAAGTGTCCACAGTCTTCTCCACGGCGCTCATTCCGAGCTGCAGCCGCAGATCGACAATAGGAACCACGTTGCCGCGCAGGTTAATAACGCCGCGCATATAGTCTGGGGTTCGAGGAACCGTGGTCAGGTCGGTGAAATCCAACACCTCCCTGATCTTAGAAATCTCGATTGCAAACCCCTCCTCACCCAATGTAAAGGTAAGATACTGATCCGAATCCTGGTTTGTTAATTCACTCATTATATGTCCTCCATGGTATTTTGAGGCCCACATTATCGAGCGTAAACAATGCGGGCCTGCGTTTTGCCTAACCGCTCGGCGCTCGAACTCATCGTCATTGCCAAGAATTACAAGTGCAAACACAGCGAGTCCGAATCCTGCAATCAATTCTACTTACTCGTTAGAGTCATAAGCGATCCTCCTAAGATCCCTGGCTTATATGCCTTCTGCGCCGTCATGAGCGCAATCGCCAGGCTCACCCCCATCATGCGGCCTCCGAAAGTCTCCGGAGGCTCGCAATCTTTTGCTCTTCGGTATTTGCTAACTTCAGCAAACCTATTATGTCTAAAATAAGCGCGACCTTACCGTCGCCTAAGATGGTCGCTCCTGAAACAGCCTCTACATCTTTGTATGCGCTCCCCAAAGACTTGATAACCGTCTGATGATGTCCAACAACTCTATCAACAACTATCCCGAGCCTATTGTCGTTTGAGCTTACAACAACAGTCTCTTCGCGCCCAGGTATATCTCCCGATATTTCGAACGCTTCGCGCAGTCTCACGAATGGCACCGCTTCACCACGCATCTGGATTACGTTTCTATCTTGGCTCAAAGCATATCTGTCGTCCGTTAATTCAAGACACTCTTCCACCATGCTAAGCGGAATCACGAACCGCTCCTCGCCAACGTCCACCAGAAGGCCCTCTATGATCGCGAGCGTAAGCGGCAGAGAAAGGTCAATAACCGTGCCCTGTCCTTTCTTGCTGGATATGTTGATATGACCGCGCAGAGAATCGATTTCTCGTCTTACTACGTCCATTCCAACGCCTCTGCCGGAAACATTGGTCACCGTGGCGGCCAGGGAGAATCCCGGAGCAAAAATCAATGAGAATATCTCCTCCTCGGAAAGATCCGCGTCTGCCGAGATAAGGCCTTTTTCTATGCCTTTCTTGCGTATCAGCTCGGCATTCAGACCTTTGCCATCATCCTCGATAGTAATGACTATACTGGCGCCTCTGTGAGCAGCGATGAGGCGAATGGTGCCTTTGCGCGGTTTTCCGTTCTCCAATCTACCGTCCGGCATCTCAATCCCGTGATCTATGCTATTTCGGATCAAGTGAACAAGCGGATCACCCAGGCGGTCGATAACGGTCTTATCCATCTCCGTCTCAGCGCCTTCGGTTTCCAAATCAATCTCTTTGCCAAGCTCCGCCGACATATCGCGCACCAACCTCTTAAAGCGGCTGAATGTGGTCCCGATTGGCATCATTCTTATATTCAGGACGATATCGCGCAGTTCATCCGTAAGCCGCTCCACTTCCTCAACGGGCGCAGCCAGTTCCGTCAAATCCAACGACATAGCCACCTGAGCAAGCTGAGCTTGTGTGATAACCAACTCGCCGACAAGATTGATCAGCGCATCCAGCTTATCCGAAGGAACGCGCACCGATTCATTCTTAGCAGCGCTCTGCAGCTTCTCCATGGCTTTCTGCTCAGAAAGCGCAGCATCCACATTATCTCGCGATACAACGCCAGCCTCGACGAGTATTTCGCCGATCCTGGGCTTATTCTGCAAAGCTTCCATAACCATTTCGCTGGGCACATCGCCGCGTTCTGCAAGTATTTCACCTAACCTGGGCAGCGGCATTTCCGGCTGAACGGAGAATTTGTCTGCGATATTTGTGATCTCGATCTGGCATATATCCTCAACAAAAATGAAAACATCATTGATAGAGTTTTCACCCTTATCCGTGCTCAACACGATTTCCCAGGAAATATGACATTCCTCAGGGTTCAGATTTTCGATGGTTGGCAGATGATCGGTTTGTGCAAAGATCTCGCATTCGCCCAAATCCCTGAGCTCATCCAAGAGCAGAAGAGGATCCGAACCCGAAGCGAATAAATTAGGCTGTGGGCAAAACTTAATTCGATAGGCAGCCCGTGCTTCGAGAGCCTCAGCATGTCGAAGTGGGGCCTGCGCGCTATCGGGCTGATCACTCTTAGCTTCAGCGCCTGGCAAAAGGGCGTTCAACCCCGCGACGATTTGATCACTCCGAGCTTGATCAACCGAAGTTCCGGCGCTCACGGCATCCATCAACGCCGATATCTGATCCTTAGAATCAAGAATCAGGTCTATCAATGTTCTGCTCACCGGCACCACACCTTCGCGCACCTTGTCCAGCACAGTCTCCACATGATGCGTGAACGATGCAACCTCAGCAAATCCAAACATGGCGCCAGAGCCTTTGATAGTGTGCATTGCCCGGAAAAGACGGTTGACGGTATCAATATCATCCGGATTGGTTTCGATAATGAGAATGCAATCTTCAATATCCGTCAGGAGCTCTGCAGCTTCTTGTCGGAACGTATTTACATAATTATCAAAATCGCTCACAGCAGGTCTCCTTTCTCCGGATTGACTATCGGAGCACTTTCTTAATGACCGCTAACAACTGCTCAGGCGCAAATGGCTTAACAATCCATCCCGTGGCCCCAGCAGCTTTTCCGGCTTGCTTTTTATCATCAGATGATTCGGTCGTGAGCATTACAACTGGAATGAACTTATAGGCCGCTCGTGATCGAACCTGTTTAATAAGCTCAATTCCGTCTACATTAGGCATGTTAAGGTCGGTTATCAGCATATCTACTTTTGTCGCATCCATTTTGCCAATGGCATCTCTGCCATCCACCGCCTCTACAACCTCATAGCCAGCCTGCTTCAGTGTGAATGTAATCATCTGCCTCATGCTTGCCGAGTCGTCGGCTGACATGATTACTCTGGACATGCTCCACCTCCCGACACGGATTCTGATAACTCCGATGGATTTAGCCCGAGTTTGGTTGAGGTTGAGACAACACTCGGCGGTATGTTCTGCAATGAAACTCTATTGCCCGCAGTGGTAGCGCTCCTGGACACGCTCAACAAAAGCTGAAGCCCAGCAGTATCGATTTCGCCTACATCTTGTAAATCCAAAGAAACATATTCACTTGCGCCAAGACAAGGCAAAATGTCTTGATGCAGTTCGGCAACATCAGGAATAAGCAAATCACCTGTGATCCTCAATATCATATTATTGTCGTGCTTTGTTTTTGTGCAGACCATAAACTTGCCCAGTTAGAAGAGATCTACGTTATCCCAAGAATCATCGGAACCACCATCTTCAAAGAGGGTGACGCTCGATGCCGTAAGCTCTTCTTCCTGCCTCCTTTGCGTTGTCTCATCAGCGTTTAGAGCGCGGGTGTGGGTGTCACGCTCACTCGCCATCGTATACCTATTGGAATGCACCTCCACTACCAACAAATCATCCACGAAATCTTCTGGAAGGTAAGTGCGCAGCCCATCCAAAATCACATCTAATTGAGCGCCATAACCTGCAAGCTCAGCCGACATCTTCGGAATGATTTCCAGCATTGCGCCTGTGCTATCAACCATTTCCTGCACCCGTGTAGCATTTTGCAGCATCACCGACAAGTGGTTTTGGTAATTGGAACATGCATCGGTTATCCGTTGCGCAACGCCAGCCAGGCGGGATAAGATGTTTTCATCAGTACTGAACATATCTCCCAAGGCGCCGCTTCCTCCATTCGCGTCCGTCGCCGTATTGTATATCTGTTCGAGATTGCTAACGATCCTACTGAGAAAACCGTCGCATCTATTTGAAAGCGAAGTCACTTCCCCCGCAAGAATGGCAAGCGTGCGCCCCTTTTCTCCAAGCCGGAGCGATGTAATGACCGCATTGAGCGCCTGGATGTTGACATCCATATTTATGTCATCTATGCGCTCCGCCCTCTGAGATAATAGCAGTGTTGCCTCGGATGCAATTCGCGCAGCCTCGGCAATCTGGTTGCCCAAAAAGTGAACTTCTTCCAAAAGTACGCCAAGAGTGTCCAACGCTTCAGCCACGCGGGATAAAGCAGTCGTAAGATCACTTGATCCTGCCTGACATTTTTCGGCACCAGCCGTGCTTGCCAGAAGTTCATCTGAATGATGGCCGATATTGATGAAGCTCCGGCTTAGTGTGCAATGGGCGCTATCAATGGTCGAAATCACATGTTTGATTTGAGCCGTCTGGATGCTTAAAATTGAATAAAGGTGCCCTATTTGCTCAGGAACGATGATTGAGTGGGAGAGCGAGGCTCCCGCCGAGCCGTTTCCCAACTCAGCAGCCAGGCTCTGAGCATCGCGCAGCGCTTCAATGACATGCTCAAGCTGTTGCCGAACGATATCATGAAACTGCAGCGCGATAACGACGTTTCCCATTTGCCTTGATACCTCACCGGAAAGTTGCCCAATACGATCCAATGCTGAGGTGGTAAACTTAACAATTTCATCTACCTGGGCGGACGCATCAAGCATTGCTTTTTCAGCTATCACCGCCACGATTTTCAGCTCATTTATTCCTTTAGATATGGATTCATAAGCTCGATTTTGCTTAACCTGCGCATCAAGCGAGTTCTTTTCGATGTCGGAAGTAACGTCAAGTATATGCTTTACCAGCTTCTCAAGCTCTGTAGTATATGCAGAAAAAGCATCAGCAGATTCATTATGCCTTGAGCTCTCAACAGCAAAATAGATGTTTATTGTGCTTAAACGTTTGCCTATCTTTCTCAACTCAATGCTGCTTGGAGCCAGACGACCCAAATCAACAGCAACTTCACTGACACGCACCAATCGATCAGTAATTCGCGATTCCCAATCACGCAGCGCACCAATACAGCTTTGTGTCAGCCCATTCACCTCCGACAAAACGTCATCACTCGAGTCCTGACTAATCAAACCAATGGCTTTTGCAGCCTCATTCTCCAAGCTGGTTGCCTGATCAAAAACCACCTGGAGCTGCTCACCGATTCTGATGAATATATCTTCGCTTCCGCGATTATCCAATTCAAGCGAATCTGCAATAGCCGGCAACGCAGCCAATATGGTCACCAGGTCCTCATTAGACTCGGTTTGCTTAAGCGCTTGAGTTTTCACATACACTCTCTCAGTCGTATTAGTTCTATATCGAATGCTCTTATCTATTATTCTTGGCAGTTCAGCAATTGCAAGTTAGTGAAGTCCGTGCAAGTGAAGGGTGTTACACTGACAAAAATATTCAGAGCTCACTCTTGGTTGCTTCGGTATCCTGATGCCGAAGTCCCGGTGAGTGACGGGAGGGCGAAGGTCCCCCTGAGCCATTTCTTTTCGCAGCTACAAGGCTCGGCGGGAGCCTCGCCCTCCCGTCACACTCGATATTACTTGAACACAGCAACTATAATGCGTATCAACCCCCATTCTGCGATGGCTGCAACCAAAAATTATTCCTCCAAAATAAATAATTTTGTGGTTGCGCTTGCCTATTGCAGTATGATATACTTGAGTCGGTAATTAGTTGCCATCAGAAACTATTATTGTGGAGGATATCCATCATGCCCGACGATAACATGCAGCAGTGCGCGGCCCAGGTGTTGGATACCATGCACCTGATAATGCGCTCGATCGGAAATGAGATACGCAATCGCACTCCCTCTGAGCTTTCAATGCAGCAATTTCGCGGGATACTTGCAATACACATCAATAAGGGCGCTTCGCTCTCAGACATAGCAGAGCATTTGGGTTCCACCGTCTCATCTGCTTCAAAAATGGTGGATGGACTCGTGGACCGAGGCCTGATAGAGCGAACAACAGACCCTGACGACCACCGTAAGCTCGTTCTTGCCCTTACTGACGAAGGAAAATCCACTATGGACACGATAGATTTGCTTGCGCTCAATTGTCTTAGCGGGAAGCTATCTCCTCTTTCGGCAAATGAATGCGCTATAATAAACCTTGCTATGAATGTGATACGGTCCGCATTCATGCAATCCCCAACTGAAGATGCCAGGAGGTAACATCATGCAAAAGTTAAATGCCGCAATATTTTCAGCTCTGGCTGCATCGGCGCTGTTATGTTCCGTTGCCGCAGCCCAGGAAACCCAAAAACCGGCAGCGTTGTCGCTTAAGGAATGCCTGAGTATTGCCCTTCAGCGCCAGACAGAAGTGATAACTGCCCAAAACAACGTCACCATCGCGAAAAGCCGTCTTGCGCAAAACACCAGCGGCTATCTGCCCCAGGTTTCTATAGACAACAACGCTTTCGTGATCGGCTCCAAGACAGGTGTGCTCAGCCAATCGACCACAGGCACGGCGTTGAATATAACTCAAAACATATTCGACGGCGGCATGCGCGAGGCAAATACACTCGGAGCGAGATACTCAGTCAAGCAAAGCAGCGCCGCACTCGACCGCACCAGGCAAAGTGTTTCATACAACGTAACCCAGGCATATTATGAAGTATTGCGCTCAAAACATCTGGCAGAGGTGTCTGAGGCAAACGTGAAATATAACGAAGAGCTTCGAGACCAGATAAAATCCAATGCCGAATTGGGTGAGGCCGCGCAGGTTGATGTGCTGCCGGTAGAGGCACAGTTGGCTAATGCCAGAGTCGATTTACTCTCTGCAAAGAACAAAGCACGCACAGCAGCGCTTGAATTGCAATTCGCTATGGGCATGACACCTGAGCAAGGATTTGATATCATTGAAATGGAAACAATATCCGATATCGCAATAGAGCCATTAGACGGCTATATCACAACAGCAGTCAAAAACCGTCCGGATGTGCTTCAAACTCAGGCAGGACTCGGCGTTGCAAGAGCATCTGTCCGAGCGGCGCGAGTGTCGCTCTATCCGCGGCCTGTTATATCTGGCAACTATCAGCGCAGCGTATCCGGAGGCTTCACGCAAACCGGCGCCCAATTCACCGGCGGAATAGCATTCAATCTATTCGATGGCGGCGCAAGCAGAGCAGCCTATCAGTCAGCGCAGGCAAGCCAGGCAAACGCACAGGAACAGACCCAGCAGCTCGATAGAACTATCAGAACCCAAGTAGAAGAAGCATTATTAAATCTCACCAGCGCAAAAGAGCGGGTAGCGGCGAGCGAGGCAAGCCTTGGGGCTTCTGCGAGCAATCTCGATGCTCAAAAAGAAAGATACAACCAGGGACTGGCAATTACGCTGGATTTGCTCAACGCCGAGGTGCAGCTTGTAACGGCGCAAAGCAACGCCATTCAGGCAAAGTATGATTACTACACAGCAATTGCACAAATGGACTACGCCACAGGCGGACAGGGAGGCTTGAAATGAACAAACCAAAAAAGAAGAGAAAATGGGGCAGTGATGTCGCTGCTGTGATTATTGTCACTGTTATAATCGTGAGCTTTATGGTTATACGTGCACGAAATGCGAGCAACAACACGCCCGCAATCCAGACTGCCGTTGTTGAGCGCGGAACCGTTACCGCCAGCGTTTCAGCGAACGGTGTCCTGCAGCCTGTGACCACTGTTGAAGTAAAATCAAACGTAGGCGGGCAAGTGGTAGAATTGGCTGTAGATGAGGGAGACGTGGTAAAGGCCGGTCAGCTCATAGCCAAGATCGATCCATCAGATACTATATCCGCTCTGCAACAAAGTGTGGCGGATATGGACAGCGCAACAGCGAAAGTCCAACAGGCAAAGCAGGGATTGAGCATGCAAAACCTGCAAACCGCCGCAAATGTTGACGCATCCGAACAGGCGCTTGAAGCCAGCCGCCAACGTCTTACTCAAGCTGAAAAACAGGCTCTGATTCAGCCCAGGCTAACCAGCGAAGCCATAAAGCAAGGCGAAAGCAATCTCGCAGCCGCCGAGGCTGCTCTTCGACAGACGAAAAACGCCCTGATTCCGCAAAAGCTCGCAGCGGCAAAATCCAGCTACGAGCAGGCCAAGGCATCTTACGAGAAATCTAACAACGATGTTACGCGCAAACGATCACTGCTTGAAAAGGGCTTCGTTTCAAAGAGCGTCCTTGACGCTTCCGAGGAGCAATTTTCAGTTGCAAAAGCCCAATTGGAGAGCGCCAAGAGCAAAATCGACACCGTGCAAGACGAAAGCGACCAAGATCTTCAATCAGCGCTGGCAAAAGTCGCCCAGGCAACGTCCGCATTGGAAATCGCCAAAGCAAACCGTGTGCAAGACGAATTGAAGCAGGTCGACTTTGCTGCCGCAAGAGCCGCTGTTAAACAGGCGCAGGCAAATCTAGCATCTGCGCGGGCATCGGCCTACCAAATTCAAATGAAAGAAGAAGATATTGTCCAAGCTAGAGCCGGACTCGCCCGATCAAATGCCACGCTCAAAAACGCGCAGACCCAGATGAAATATACGACTATCGTGGCGCCGCGCTCCGGCGTTGTGGTTAAGAAATATGTTGAGAGCGGTTCCATCGTTAGCGCTGGCCGCTCGTCATTCTCCGGCAGCGGCTCGGGAGTTGGAATTGTGGATATCGCCGATATCACGCACATGATGGCGCTAGTCAACGTAGATGAAACTGACATCGCGCAGATTGCGATTGGCCAGGATGTCGATGTGACGGTCGATGCCTACCCTGGAAAACGTTTCAAGGGCAAAGTGACAAAGATCGCACCGCAGGCAATATCCGACCAAAATGTCACCACGATCCCAGTTACCGTGGAAATCGCGCAACCCGGCAAAGAGCTTAAGCCTGCAATGAACGCCACCTGCGAGTTCATCAGCAGCCGAAAGAATAACGTTCTCCTTGTGCCAAGTGAAGCCGTTCAAGAGACTCAGAATGGCATGACGGTCACAGTGGTTGTTGGCGACAAGCAAATAGTCCGACCAGTTAAGACCGGTATCGTTGGAGAAGCCAATACAGAAATCATAAGCGGCCTTAATGAAGGTGATACGGTGGTCACAAGTGTAATCGAGCCAAATGTAACGCAGGGACCAGGCGGACCAGGTGGTGGTTCAAGCAGCAGTTCAAGCAGCAGCCGTGGCGGCTCAAGGCAAATGCGCGGCGGGCCTATGGGCATGCCGCATTAGCTTTTACCATTCCAGCGAAAGGAAAACGCCATGATTGCAGTAGAAAATCTTTTTAAGACTTATCATAACGGCGATATTGCGGTGCGCGCCCTCAAAGGCGTATCGCTGCATGTGGCGGCGGGTGAGTTTGTGGCAATTATGGGGCCGTCGGGTTCCGGAAAATCCACATTTATGAACATCATCGGCTGCCTCGATAAAACCAGCGAAGGCTCATATCTCTTAGCCGATGAAGAGGTCGCAGGAATGGATGACGACGAACTCGCAATTATTAGAAACCGCAAGATCGGGTTCGTGTTTCAAACTTTCAACCTAATACCCAGACGCTCGGCGCTGCGCCAGGTAATGCTGCCATTGCTATACAATTCCGAGGCCACTGAGCCTGAGGAAAAGGCAAGAGTCGCGCTGGAACGTGTGGGTTTATCCGACCGCGTGGACCACAAACCCAACGAGCTTTCAGGCGGTCAGCAGCAGAGGGTGGCAATCGCCCGCGCCCTGGTAAATGAGCCCGTCATAATACTTGGCGATGAGCCAACCGGAAACCTCGACACCCGCACAAGCGAAGAGATTATGGCAATATTTCAAGAACTTCATGGAGAAGGCAAGACGATAATCATAGTTACTCATGAAGAAGATATCGCTCGCCATGCTCAGCGCATAGTGAAGTTCCGTGACGGACATATCGTAAACGATGTCAAGGTCGATCAACCTCGCAGCGCCATAGAAGAGATCGCGAAACTACCCTTGGAGGATGAGCAATGAACCTGCTGGAGAGTCTATCAGTTGCATTCGAAAGCCTTATCGCCAATAAAATGCGGGCCGCTCTCACCATGCTCGGTGTGATAATCGGCGTTTTCGCCGTCATTACCATGCTGGCAATCGCATCAGGCGCCCGCGAGCAGATGATGACCAGAATCCAATCGATGGGCACCAATGTACTATTCATCATGTCCGGTCAGACTCAGCGCGGAGGCGTGATGGGAGGAATGGGCAGCAGTCAAACGTTAACTCTCGAAGATGCCGACGCCATAGTAAAAGAATGTCCTTCGGTTGTCAAAACGTCACCCGAAGTATCGAGCTCAGCGCAAGTGAAGTATCGCAACAAAAACACAAGCGTGTCTATCCAGGGCACCTCTGCGGATTATCCGAGCGTCCGTAACTGCAGCGTGTCCGAAGGCCGATACTTTACTGCATCTGACATAAGATCAGTAAGAAAAGTTGCCACTATCGGCCCAACGGCGGCAAAGGACTTATTCGGCGAAGCGTCGCCGATCGGCAAGATCATACGCATAAAAGGCATTCCGTTTTCAATTATCGGTGTCATGAAAGAAAAGGGCAGCGCCGGCGGCTTCGGCGACCCGGATAACCAGCTCTATATTCCCGTCACAACAGCAATGCGCCGAGTTTTCGGGCTGCAAAACATTCGCATGATCGCAGCTCAGGCAAAAAGAATGGATATGACGGATCAGGCTATAGCTGAAATAACCAAGGTGCTCAATAAGCGGCACCACATCGCCAAAGATAAAGACAGCGACTTTGTCATTCGAAATCAGGCAGAAGTTATGGCAATGGCAAACGATATGGCCGATATTTTCACGAAACTCCTCGGCGGAATCGCAAGCGTATCGCTATTGGTCGGCGGCATTGGTATTATGAACATTATGCTGGTGTCCGTAACCGAGCGCACACGCGAGATAGGCATTAGAATGGCACTGGGAGCGCGGCGCCGCGATATTCAATGGCAATTTCTAATAGAAGCTCTGGTGCTTTCGCTAATAGGCGGAGCCATCGGAATTATACTGGGAGTGTTGGCCTCCTTTGCCGTATCGAAAATCTCGCCTGTGCAGGCAACTGTATCAATTCCATCAGTAATCATGTCGTTCAGCTTTGCAGCAGCGGTCGGTATTTTCTTCGGCTTTTATCCAGCGCGAAAGGCATCCAACCTGGACCCAATAGACGCGCTGCGCTACGAATAATCTGCAACAAAAGTCCCTTTGTTCGGGCGGATTTGCAATCCCGCCCGTAAGTTTGCTTCGGTATCCTGATGCCGAAGCCGCCGCGCAGTCGACGAGACTCCCTTTTTTGGTCTTTAAGTTTGCTTCGGTATCCTGATGCCGAAGCCGCCGCGCAGTCGACGAGGCTCCCTTTTAGGGTTGGACCACAAGCCAATCAAACTATAAATCCAAGCGTTAACCCAACCCGGAAATCCCGAAACAGCAACGTTTGATGCCCGCTTATTTGCCAGCAACCAAAGGATTGAGCTTGTTGGCGGCTTCCGCGATTTCCTCCGGAGTGCGAACGTAGTCATACGCCTTGATCGACGCAATGCCGCCCTTGAACGGATTCACCACACCTCCATAGGTGTTGAATAACGAGCCCACATACATGGGATACCCCGCCACCGTAGCCAGGCTCGTGAATGTCTTCGTGGCGTCCTTTATCAAAGCGCCATCCACATACACCTTAAATGTCGACCAATAGCCGCCATCGTAAACAAGCGCCACATGAGTCCACTTGTTCCCCTCTATGCCGCGGCCCCAATGATTGCGTATACCTCTGGCAGAAAAATCAAGGTGGCGAGTAATGTTGTCAGTGCCACAGCCGTCAGCAGCCACTTCCGGAGCCAACGCCAGGAACACCCCCTGATTTTCACTCCTTATAAGCGCCTCCACGGTAAACGGATGAGCGCTGGCAAACTCCTCAGGCATGACCTTGTCGGATGCAAGGAATTCCGCCTCACCATTGAAATAAGCACACTTGACACCATCGACAGTTTTCACCGATGGAATATTGTCCTGAGATGCCGGAGCGATAGCAACGAACTCGCCTTTCAGCTTGCCCGTGTTCTTTAGGCTCGGCACTCGCGTTCCGTCTTTCTGGTCAGGAGCCGTCACGGAGACCAGCAAATCACCAGGTGCAACGCTCTTGTTGTCCCCAAGCGACTCGACCTCTTTGGACGTCAGCGCCTTCGAGAACACCTTAAGTTCTTTGAGAACGCATTCATCCCCTCTAGCGCCGCCGATGATCAGCTTGCCGGCGTTTGCAAGGCTGAACTCCTGCTTGACCTCGTTTACGAGGTGGCCATCGCAGTAGTATTTGAATGTCGAATCTTCATAAGTAATACAAATAGATTTCCAGAACCACGCCATCGCAGAGATTGTCGCAAGCTGCTTGCCGCGTTCATCTTTGGGATAGCGATCTATCTTAATTTGCTGGTTGCCTTTTCCCATCCATGAGAATGGAGCATCGGTGGTGTGTGCAAAGACAGCGCCGGAGTCCTTATCACCCCAGCTCAGTATCGGAATACCGCCGGCGACAATCGGCCTTACTGCTTTATAGTAAATACTGAACCTCCCGTTGGCCATCGCAGCAGGCGCGTCGAAGGTCGAGATCATTCTGCGACCAGCCATCAAATCAATCCCAGTGGTCCCTCTGAACAGTTTCGCAACAGGCGTCCATGAGTCTGGGATTATTCCCGGAGTGAAAATGCAAGCATTGATGCCCTTGTTTACCCATTTCGTCAGGTCGCCATCTTTCAGGTCACTGGCATCAAGATCAACCATCGCCCCCTTGCGGGTCTCAAACGACCAAATAGCGCTATTGCCCACACGCCAGAAGTAACGCTTACCTGCGTCAAGAATCGGCTTGCATTCGCCCGGAGCGGACTCGCCAAGAGATTTCAAATCGGTAGAACTCTCGCCGAGGTAGATAGTGTCCTTCGCCTTTCCTACAACCACACCGGACGCCCAGCTTAGATTGGGCTTTCGGCCTGCAACCACCATTTCCGCCATTGCGGGGCTTGGATCATGCGCCTGCATGAACACGTGATTCTTGAAGTTTTCGGCAAGCTGTTCAGGAGTCAGGATTCTTTTGTGCACCCGAATCGCGGCGACTGCTCCATTGAAGTAATGTTTCCAGTTCCAACGAACCGTATCGTAATGACCGCCAACGTGCAGCCTATCATACTTCTCCGGCCGCAGCGCTTGATCCAGCTCTCCGGCTTTCTCGCCGTTGATGTAGACAATGGTCTTTCCTTCCGTTCCTTTGCCTGGGAATACCAGCCCAATGTGCTGCCATCCCTTCTTAAGGAAACGAGTGTCAAGGGCGAATTTGCCCCACTCAAGAACGACTTCGTCGTTGGACAGCGCATCGGAATAAACCCATGCTTCCAGTGTGCCGGGCGGATTTGCCAGCATCTCGGTATCGGGCGTGAACCCAGAGACCATTCGATCTTTCCCGCTAAATACCGGAGCATTGATGCCATTTATATTCTTTGGCGTAGGAGTGCTGTTCGACGGCCCCCACATATAAGAATGGATGTCATTGTGAAGCCTGCCAGACAATGTGCCGTGGTTTGACCAACTGCGCAGCCAGGGCATGTGCATTTTCTCGGGATAGAGCGGATTGTGCTCCAGGCGAGGCATATCCGCCAGCCAGCGCACATCCATGTCCACATATAGCGTATCAGCGACATTCCCGAAAGGCTTCCGATAGAAACCTGCCTCTTCCGCGAAGTGGTCCTCAACCTGCCAGTGGCTGATGTCATAATTATAGACGCGCACATGAGCAATCGAGCCTTTGAACCCGCCGCTCACCTTGCCATCGGTTGGAACACCTGCCACGAATACGCTGGCATTTTGACCTAGATTGAACTTATGTTTGCCCTCTTGAATGAGCTTGCCATTGAGATAGATCAGATATTGACCTGCTGTGTTGTCTTTTCCGCCGCCTCGATAGATATGGACAATGTGCTGCCACTCGCCGATGGTTGGCCCGGTTCCCCATTTACCGGATATATTGCCGCAATGCTTGTAAGAAACATCGTCGGAACCCCAGAAGAAACGAGCGCCATTGGTTTCACTGCCCCAACCAGCAAGCACTTGATTTGGCGCGCCCTCTTCATTTTTCAAAGCCCAAAACTCGATAGAGAAATCGCGGTTTTCATCCAGACCATACTGCGTCTGCAAGTCCCATTCCAATGCTTCATTGCCAGAGAAAGTAACGGCAGACACACCGCGAACCGTCTCAACTTTCGGGATGCCAATCGCTTTGAACTTGCCGACTGTGCCGTCTACGTTTGCCCAGCGGTCCTGGTTCCAAGCCAGCAGCCCGCCCTTGTTGTTCCAAGCCTGCAAGACGCCATTCTCATCTTTATCCAGGCCATAGTCGGCATTCAATTCAATGCAGAGATCACCCGGCATGTGCGGCTGCAGGGCAAGATACTGCCCTCGGTTCTTACGATACATGTTTTCACGCGAGAAAGCGGTCATGAATGCCTGACAGGCGACGGCCATTTGTTCAAATTCATTGTTAGCGCCATACCCACCCAGGTCTGCATTGTCATCAGCGTGACCAAGCCATACATTTCTGTTTATCATTCTGAAAGCCGGATCGCTTGAGTTAAAAACGCCGTGCATCTGGTGACCAGTCTCGTGGAAGAGCAAAATGCCCAGGATTTCTCTGCCGTTTTGATTCAAGAAACCGCCGTAGCTTCCCGTCATGAACCCTCGCGCATAGTAGCTTCCCTCGTAACTGCCAAGAACATGGCCGCAGTTCCATTGATACGCGATGTCGCGCGCATCCCTGCTCTTTTCCAAATAGCGCCTGGTCCCGATGGCTGTCTGCAGCAGCGCCTCATTGCTTGCACCCGGGGAAACCAGACCTGGAAAGCCCATACTGGAATACATCATCTTTGCGCCGGGGACCGCATCGATGTTGTCATCCGGTAATGGTTCTGCAACAATCGAATCTGGTTCCGGGGTGAAATAATCCCGCACATGGAAGCTCCACGTTTTGCCCGGCGTAAGAACGCCATTTGCCTGAGTTGTATCCACGCGCCAATAATATGTGAGTCCATGTTTTAGCCTGTCGGGGCCTGGCGTGTAGCTACTTCCCGGATTTTCCTGCTGGGAAGCAATCTCCACTGTTGGCTTCGTCATCTTCTCCAGCTCCTCAACGCTTTCGGCGATGTAGAGGTCCTGCTTTTTGGTGCCCTTCACGCCTGGTGTCCATTTGAACTCATAGATGGGGTTGATTGTGGTATCATCGCTTGGGTTGGGCAGACGAGCTTCGCCATTGATCGTTCGGAATGTCCACACATCACCATCGGTCTTGACATTGCCACTCGCATCGAGTTGGGCTACGCGCCAATAGTAGCGGGTGCCATAGTCCAGCTCGATACTGCCCAGCTCAGGCTTGTCTATAACAAAAGATTCAGCCGTACCGTTCGCCACTTTCGCCTTGTCGGTGGAACGATATACTTTATACTTCGCAACTCCCTTGCTGCCCTGCTGCCATGAAAAGCCTGTCTTCATCTCCATCAGCGCTGCATCGTTGGCGGGAACAGGAGCAAATGCGTTCACCAGGCCGCCATTCATGCGCACTTCGAGATCGTCCATGGCATAGTCGAAGAGTTTCATATCACCGACACTGCAGTCCAACCAATCGGCTGGCCCCGGGTATCCGTAATACCAGCGGCTGCCCCAGTTCGCGCCGATAAAGAAGTGTTTGCGTGTGTCCTCAGGCACGTTGTACCCCGGTTTGCCGTCTGCGGTCGCGGTGACAAAGATGCCAGGGCCATACGCCCATCGGCGCATGGGATTGTAAGCATAGCTCCACCAGTCGTCATTGAGATCAATCGACATGATTCGGTAATAGTATTTCGTGCCGGGTTTGAGGTCCTTCAGATCAAACCTCACCTCGCCCGCAGGCGCCCAGGCGATTTTCATTTCATTCTGCCAGAGATAGTGCCGCTGCTGGAACCATAAGTGGTGATCCACTTCGTCGTAATAGAGGCCAACCGATGCCTTGCCGCTCTTTGCAAGTAGGTCAGCTTTGATGACCGCGCTTGTAGCGCCGATTTTCTCTACTTCCAGCGGACGCCGCCGCGTAATATTATCATATTTGCAGGTGCTCACGAGTTTGGCATCCGCATAGACCCTCAGCTCACCGTCCTGCCCGCCGGTATAGACATAGGTCACATACTGCCATTCATTGGAGCCGTGAAGCCCGAGAGCGCCTTTCCACTCACCTTTCTGACCGGTAGATGTATAGCTCAAACCGCCAATATCGCAGTTGTAGTTCGTAAAGCTGAGGCGGGTTCCATGATCGCCGCCAATGCTGTGCCAGCTCATCAAGGTGCCTACCTCCTCGATGTCTGACTCATGCGTGTCGTAGACCCACGCAGACATCGTGAATGGCTTGCCTTCGCCTAAATAGTCACTGACGGTGAAATCGCTGGTCAAAGCTTGATAGTCGATATCGAATGTGCCTATCTTGGAAATCGAGAATCTGAGGGCCTTGCGGCCTTTGATCATTTCGACAACGGGCGCACCATTCATAGAAGAAAAACCGCCGCCCAACTCGCCGTTATTCTTCCAAGACTTGAACTCGCCCAGCGGAAGGTCGTCGACCTTGAGATCGATCAGTTTATGTCGTCCGCCCTCTTCGATATGGTAATCAGTGATGGTCTCCGGGAACTTCGCTTTCTTGGTAAGCATGTAGCTCAAATCCGGCGGTGAGAAATAGAATAACGGCATCTCCATCATAGCGCCATACGGGTCTTTGATGAACATGCGATTCGACGAAGTGTGATCGTAAGTGCCGTAATAATCAACTCCGAGCTTATTACCCCAAAGCCACCATATTTTTTCTTTCGGCTGCTCTGTCACAAACTTTATCTGCTTGCCCTGCAGTGCTGTTTCAGATCCAAAAGCGCTCGAAAGCGCCATAACCAGCATAATTATGGCTAAGAATAATTGCCCCGTTATGCGACGGCTCACGAACTTCAGAATGCTATTTTTCTGTTTCAAATTACTTCTCCTCCGTGTACATAATAATTGAGCATACTACCAAACGTCCATTATTGTTGATTTTTGTGAATTTATGTTTTTCTGGCTCTTGTTCCGTAAGAGCTCAGACTTGATGAGCATACTTGTCATCCTGAACTCGATTCATTACCGTCCTATAGCATTCGATGTAATAGTTTTGAGTTTTGAGTTCTGAGTTCTGAGTTCTGAGTTCTGAGTTCTGAGTTCTGAGTTTTTGATTTGTCTTCGCACGAGTCATTCAGTCCAACTCGCCATCCTGAGACTCCAACTCGCCATCCTGAGGCTCCAACTCGCCATCCTGATCGCCATCCTGAGGCTCCAACTCGCCATCCTGATCGCCATCCTGAGGCTCCAACTCGCCATCCTGAGGCTCTCGAAGGATGAGCAGCATGATAAGCTTTCAAATCTAGCATTTCCTTATGACACCTGGCAGCAAAAACCAACAATG
>JAPLCU010000124.1 GCA_026392045.1 Armatimonadota bacterium | reverse complement strand
CGGCTCAATACCCAGCCTACGAGTCTCCCCTGTCAACGCTTCCCCACCGCCCTTACGGACGACAAGACATGACTCGGGGTCGGTGTGGCTCGCTATGCCTTCACCGTACAGAACTTACATCCGCTACAACTTGCCGGTTTTCATCGGCGCATCGATTGTATTATTGCGAGCCACAATATCACTTCCAACGTTGCGCGTTCATCAGTTTCCGCATAAAAGCATTTCCCTCACGCGCCAACTACTTGTCTGAAATATGAGAATATAACAACGGTATCGCCAGCGCAACAAATAGAATATCCCTACCGACCAGCGCCCAGCCCACCGACGAATGTGCCTTTGACAGTGTGAAACACCCGCACTCGATATTCAACCCTCTGGCCATGGCCGATGACGCGGCGACAATGAAGACAATGTTCATTAGGATGGTGATTACTGCTGCTTGCCTGAGTTGGCTGCCGGAGAGCAGCGCGAGACCGACCATAAGCTCTATCCAGGGAAGAATGATGGCAAGGATGTTGACCCATGTTATGGGCAGTATGCGGAAGGCAGCCACCGCATCGGCAAACTCCTGGGGGTTGCCGATCTTGCCTAGAGCCGCGAAGATAAAGACCAGCGACAGGATGACTCGGCATATCATAATCACGGATTTGTGTTTTATGAGTCTCGATGCAATCTCTCTCATCTATTTTGGCTCCTTGCTTTTGGCTGTGGGGTAGCCTGCGTCTTTCCATCCAGGCAGACCCTCAAGAAGAATCACTACATTCGTGTATCCTTTCGCGACAAGAACATCAGCCAGATCGATAGCTTCGCTGCACTCTGGATCGCTGCAATAGGTGACGATAATCTTGTCCTTTGGCACATTTGCCAAGACCTTTTTGTAAAGACTATCCACTTTCTCGCAGAACAGCGATAGAGACCCCGGAATGTGTTCGGCGTCGTAGTCTTCAATCGGGCGGCCGTCGAGGAAGATTGCAGTCTTTTTGTCGAATAGCGTCTTGGCATCCTTGAGATTGGTAAACAGCGCCTCCACCTTCTTCTTGGGTTGCTCCGGGGTCTTTTCGACCAACGGCTCGCGTTCTTCTATTTGTGTTGTGACCGGAGGAGCGATTTTCGGCGGAGTTGTCGATGGCGCAGACGGCTGCCCATCATTTAACACCGGTTTCTGTGATTTGACCGGAGGCGCGATCTCAGGCTTCGGCATTACTATTGGCGGCTTGCTTGCCTGTGTTGTATGACTTGGGGCTTGCGCGATCAACTCCGATGTCGTCACAAATCGCCTTGTTTCACGAAGCGGCTTGCGAATCAGTGGGAGTCCGTTGGGGCTCAGAAAGTTGAACGCCAACCCCAGCCCTGTGGCAAGCAATAATATGGCAACTATCCCAGGAACGAGTTTGATTAGACTGCGCAACATATTCCTCCTATTCATCCACAATATTTCCGAAGACCAGCAGACTGAGTGTCGGATGGTCAGGTAGATCGAGTTCGATAGAGACTGTCTCAAGAAATCGGCCAGTGACGTTGCCCACATCGGCCACGATCTTGATGCGATAGCTGCCGTCCGAAGCAGGTTTCCATTCAGGCGCACTCACTTTACTGCCGGAAGAATAGGCCTTGCTTATAGTGAAGGGCTGGGCAACCTTGGGAGTCAGCGTCACATACTCTTCTTTACTGCCACCTTTCTTGATGCTGCCCATGTTAAGGTTGGATTGGGAAAGAGTGCCGAGTGTCTTCGGCCTAAAAATGAAGTCTTCGATCTGTCTCTTAACTGCCTCATCTTCGAGAGAGCTTTTATCAACAGGGACCATTTGGACAGTATAGTTCGATAACTGACCACGGGCAAGACTTACGTCAAGAACACCAATCAGTTTTCCCTGAACCGAAGTTGGCACAACATGGGTTCTACCGACAATCCGTTCACGTGACATCACGCTGTTCAGAACTCCTCCAACAACCACATCCGGCGCACCTAATTGCACGGCCTCTCCCTCAAGCCATTCTTTGGTGGCGATTCCGCCTTGATCAAGAATGATAAGAACATCCGAACCTTTACGCGCTTTCTGATAGGCAGCATAGAACGATTCTCGTCTCTCAGGTTTAATACTTGCAACTTCGTTTCCGATAGCGCCGAATGAAACAACACCGACTTTCACACCGCCAATCTTCTTTATGAGATAAGGTGTTGCCGAACTGCTAATGGCATGTGTAGTTTCCAGCACTTTCAAGCCGCTTGCGCATGCGGTCTTGATGTAATCGTCAGCAAAGCCGGAGTCAACCTCTCCGATACCAACAGCATCGTAATGCATATCTGCCATTAGCCTGGTCATTAGTGGCAGTTTGGACACCTTGTCGGTTAGGTTGCCGCTGTCAACAAGCAGAACATTGGGATTCTCTTTGACCAGTCGTGCGATCACTGTAGCGCGCCGAGCAAGTCCTCCTTGATAACTACCTCCACAACTCCACGGCTCAAGGTATCCGACAGTATCATTCGTGTAGATAATACGAATGGACTTAGGGTTGTCAGTTACTTGAGTACCCGCTGTGGACGCCAATGCAACAGATAGCAATGCAACAATAAAGAATGCGGTCAATCTGTTCATAATTCCTCAATAGCATATGGTAAAAAGAGCCGGAGGTAAGAACCTCCGGCCAATTGACTAGTATAGGATGCCGCTCGCTTTAGTGATATGTTCTGAGCAAGCGGTTATTTGCGTCATATTCGTAATTCACGGTCAAACTGTCGGTAGGTGTGAATGTCTGGTCGGGGTATGTCCCGCTGAATGTTCCATACTCCTTCTTGGTCATATTGACACCGGAGTTGTTACTAGCGTAGCTATATCTTTCCCCTTTGTCATCGGGATAGCGAATAGACTTCTGCTTGCCGTTGTCATAATATTCATAGTAAGTAGTATGATTAGCGGCATCGGTCAGTGAGACCATTCGGTCCAGATATTGTAAGTGATAACCGTAAGTTGCCTGAACGCTATCCACACACCCCACTTCACAATCAGAGTCAGCGTCCACGCACCGTGTACCATCTGCGCCTCTCGTAATTCCCGTAAACAGATTGTTCGTGGTGTCTCTTCCGGTGTAGGAGATAACCTCATCGAGAACCACGATCTTGCCGACGCTCGGAAAACCAGCGACACTCGCTACCTCAAGGTCGCCGCTATTTGCCGGTACAGTTGTAGTTATGCTCGTTGCAAGCGTAGTTGATTTTGCGGATGCAATCGTCTTATATGGTCTGACTTTGGCATCATACACATAATAGACGCGTCTTCCGTTTTGATCTTGCTCATATATTTTATGGCAGCAGGTATATTTTGTCTCGGTGAACGGATCTGTGTCCGCCGATCCGTAAATTACTTTTGTAACTCGATCCAGGTCATCATAGAAGTATCTGGTTACGCTGCCATTTGGGTCTGTGACTTGATCTTTGCGGCCATTCGTATCATAGTGATAAAGCGTGGCCTTATCATCAGGATCGTGGACCGAAGTCAACAAGCCGCGGGTTTCACTATTCTCATTATAATGGTAGTTGGTCGTCTTGCCGAGCGGGTTGGTGGTGTAGTCTAATCGACCCAGCGAATCGTAGTGGTTGATCAACTGCGTTCCCAGCGGAGTATCGATTTGAGTGACCTGTCCCGCTGAATTGTATGTATAGGTCTTGGCTAGGTTGCCATAGGGATCAGTTTCGGTATGCAGGCTGTGGTCTGCATTGTAGGTATAGGCCCACTCATTGCTCAGCGGGTCACGGCGGAAATACATGTCATGTTTACCATCACCGGCATAGATGTCTTTGTCTGGAGAGTAGATGTATTGCGTAATATTCCCATTGGCATCCGTGATGCTCGTCCTATCCCGTAGGCCATTGTAACCATACTCAACCACTAAATTGCCAAGCTCATCCCTTATGCTTGTTGACGCGTCGTAAAACGCGGTGAAGTCATAGACTTTCGTGAGACCCCCAGTCCAGTGATCCGAGCCGCCATTACCACCCGCCGTAACGGAAGTGGGATATCTGGTCTCCTTGGTGCGATAAGACGCCCAAGCATAATGTATGGTTGCAACTGAAGGATAATTCTCCGTCGGGCCGCACTCGCGGATTTCATGCAAACCAATGACGTTGTTCCCATTACCTGAGTTATAGAACCATTCATAATCAAACTTCGTCTTTTTGGACGGAGTCACGATCTCACTTAGATATGGTGTTTGCATGCAAAACCAAACACTGCTTGTAGACGCAGTAGCGGCGTATGCCGGATTACCTCTAGTGATGCCAGTAAATGCGGTACTCGTCTTGCCAGTGTAGTGAATTGTCTCCGTGTTATTTCCACACTGAACAGCAATGTAGCCACTGTTGGGGAATCCTGCTGTGCTTACAACGTCGAGCTGCCCTTCA
Organism: Armatimonadota bacterium; assembly: GCA_026392045.1. Classification (GTDB taxonomy): domain Bacteria; phylum Armatimonadota; class UBA5829; order UBA5829; family UBA5829; genus JAMCYN01. The sequence continues at coordinate 7,896 of JAPLCU010000124.1, read as the reverse complement.
TCTGCAGGACTACTAGACGTTATATCGCTTTGCAGTGTTGTTTCCACGACCTGCACTACGGGGGCATCCTGACTTGCACTCTTTGGAGTGCTAGCGCGAGAGATTCCTGTAAATTCGTTTGCGGTCAGATTTGTGTAAGACATCACTTCATCGTCGTTGATCTTGATTTTGCCGCTAGGCAGGAATCCTGCGGTTGAGCTAACACTTAGAGAGCCGCCGTTTGCGGGAAAAGATGTGGTGACATCCTCAGTCAAGTAGGTATATGCGGAGAACTGCTGTGCGCCGCTCGATGCCAGAAGCGCATTATAGTCCAGAGTAGAGGTATCTCCAAGCATGTCCTTGATAGAGACGAGGTTTCCATCTGAATATCCCAGTTCTGCTTGTCGACGATTCGGGTCTGTATCGTTGCTCCATAATACCCACTGACCGTTTACAAGTCTCGGGATTCTAATGTTTGTAACCCGCTCAAATATACCGGCGCCGGTAGTTATGATATCCGTTGCACCACCATTCGCATCAGTTACAGAATCCAGACAGCCATTAGCGTCGTATGAGCAAGTGACCTGATTTCCCACATTATCTTCAATTATACTTGTGCGACCCTCAGCAGGTCCGCCTTCGGGCATGAAGTGATACTTGCCACCGCTTCTTAGTGAGTAAACAATCTTGCCGGCAGAGTATCCAATGCTATCGCGATAGCCATAATTATTTCTGGGCGCATACTTCTGATCTGAATTGTTCCATATATATGTCTCAATGCGACCATTATTCAGATGCACCTGCAAAGAAGGCGTGTGCATATCCACAACGCTTTCTGATGCAGCGCTGATCGGAACCGGTCCGCGAGTAATGCCCTGGAACGAATCGGAGGTTTTTGAGCTGTATGTAATCACTTCTGCATTCTGCCCAGAAGCGAGCATTATCGCTCCGCTGTCAGGAAACTCGTATGTAGACGTAACACTCAGCGATTCCGTGTTAGCAGGCGAGCTGGTTGTCACATCCTGAGAAATAGCCGTAGTTACATAGACAGTAGCGGGTAGGTAAAACACTTTCATATCATATGGGCTTCGCCAGCCGCGTCCAAAAATGCCCGTGTTCGAGTTCTCATTGCTGTAGGTCAGCGTAAATGCAATATTGGGACCCTTGCCCGGATTGTAAAAGACTGGTGTGTCTTTGACAAGTATATTCAAATTATCTACGTTAACCGACCATGTTGGACGACCAGCGCTAGCTATGCCCGCAGAGCCACCGCTATCACAACCAGCACAACCCGATGGCCCGCCAGGACTGGTACCCCCCGAACCCGTCTGTTGGCAGGCACAAGGATCACCAAGGCACTCGTCTTCATCTATTTGACCACAGCAGCCGCCTACTGTTTCTATGGCGTCAAGCAGTGCAAGCTTCTTGAGCTTATCATTCTGTGCGAATATGAGCGCGCTGCCCCCCCAGGAACGGCTCAGTTCATCAAGAGACATTTCATACTTGCCGTGAATAGAGTCCTCCACCGCGAATTTGTCATCCTTGACAGATAGAATTGCAATGAAGTGCGTTGGATTGACATAAGCAAGCACCGGCAAAGCCGTATTCTTTAGTTCATCGATTGTCATCCCAACCGCTTGCGCAATAACGCCTGACTGCTTTGCCTCGGCCTCTAAGACTGCCAACGAAGTACCATCTTCAGACACCTTCAGCCCTCTCACTGCGCTTGCTTCATTTTTCTTCCCAAGGGCATCCAGACACACAGCTAAAGCAACAGGGCCACAATTGATGCGCGCTTCTTGCTTTCCAGCCGTCATAATAAGTTTACGCGCATTATAGTTGGCGTACTTGAACTGATCCCAGGTGGGGTTGGTCTTGAGTATGCCTGTAAAATAAGCGATAGCATCATTATGTTTTGCTTCTCTTACGGCGATGGCGCCTAGTCGTATATTCGCCTTTGCCCTGATGTCTTTGTTGTCAGTCTCCGAGGCCAGTTTCCTGAACAGCTTCTTGGCATCATCATACTGACCCAAGTAAGTCTGGTAGCAGCCGATGTGAAGATCCGCCTCAGCTTTCCAGCGGCTATTTGCATTCTTTTTCGAATACTCCTTAAGCATCTTCTCGCCCTCAGCGTAGCGATGCCTAAACCAGATCCCCATCGCCGCGTCGAAATCATGTTCCTCCGCAGCAACTTTCTTGTCGTTAGTTGGCGTCAAGACCGCTTCATCCAGCGCCCACGCAGCGCCACCCGAGAGGATGGCCGCGAGAAACACTAGAACTACAAGAACGAATACGTACTTTCGCAAATTCATGATACTTTCCTTTCCACTAATTCATAATTTGGTCTATGAGGCTTTAGCCTCAACAATATAAGCCGCAGTTTTTTGGCTCGAGGATGCCTTGCCATGGCTTCGCCATCCTCTCATTACTTTAATTGTCCCTCGTCCCCACAGTATGCAAATCAACTAGTCGGGAAGACGATAATACCAGCGCAGCGTACGTAACCAGCCGAGTGCAGCAAAAGTTAGAAAATACACATACGCGGCTGATCTAAGCGAAATAGTTCTGGATTCTGCTCTATTAACGTGCTTCAGCACGAACCCCACAATAGAACCCTTGGAGTGAGAATCTACTTGCCAAACATAGCCCACCAATGCATTCACACAACAAGCGCCTATCGTTAATAAGACTAAAGTAATGGCAACAAGTAGGACGGCACCGGCACCGGCACCAGTAAATATTCCCAAAACAAGGCTGATCCATTTGACGGAAGGCTCTTCTTTCGCTATTAAAGCTAAACGACTGAGAATAACCAGAAACATCTGGTAAGGCAAATGGCTAAAGACAATAGCAAACACAAAGCCAATACCCAGTTCAAGCAGACCGGGCCTCATTTCAAGGTAATTAATCCATGTGGCGATAAAAGTAAATGTAATACCAAGCAGGCTTACCCAAGAGACTATAGGGTGTGCAATATATGGCGCCTCTCTCTTAGTAACGCCATTCATCGCATTCTTCTCATCTCTGGTCAATGCTAGACACTTCAAAATGCAATAACCTCACCATTAGATATTTGCGTTTCTTTAGGTGGTCCCAAAAGGCTTCCCGTGCAGCAGGTCATTGCGGCTCCCACTGAAGGGCCAAAGCCTACGCCCGATGGTATTAAACTGCCATAGCTCCAATCTATACTAATCATGCCAATGCCAATGGTCGTACCAACACCGGTGCCTATGTCCCCAATGTTATCTACTTCCTGATCTTGAAAATCTACCCCAACACCAGCATAGAGACCTGCACCTTGACACGTGTAAGCAAACCAGCCAGTGTACTTCTTGCCGTTACCATAGCATATATATTCGCCGACACCACCTGTCCCTCCAAGAGTTACCCCAACAGCGCCACCACCTCCGGAAGAATACGAACAGGAATACTTCGTTCCTTTGGGATCGATAGCAACTGTTGGCCTGTTGTTTGTATAAGCGTAGAGGTTAGTTCCTCCGCGATAGCCAATCGAATCACGCGAAGTAAACCGGCCCACCGACGAATCATAATAGCGCGTCCTCAAGTAGTGAAGACCTGTTGAATCGGAATAATAACGATACTTGCCAGCGAATCCGTAACTAAAGGAAGCTGAATCAGGATAACTCATTATGGAAACCCCGAATGCATCATAAATAGTTGCACTAACAATCTGATCGTTACCGTCAGTAACCGCACGGATGCTACCCAGCGCTGATGCATGATAAGTGGTTCGGGTCATGCCTTCAATAGTACCAGACATATCTGGTCCGATATAAGATATAATGTTGTTCCCCGTCATTTCCTCCGCAACTGCCTTGTTAGCCAACAAAAAGTAAGTGGTAGTCCCGCCACTCGGAGTCTTGCTAACCCGCATCCCACCAGCATCATAAACGTAGTCTTCCGTCGTCTGATTTGTCTTCGCCCACTGGCTCATTCGGTTCAAGTAATCCCAGGTATAAGTAGTGGTGACATTACCAACGGTCTGTGTAAGCGTGTTCCCCTTGTCATCGTAGGTGAACGTGCCAGGGCTGGTCATCTTATTTGCTGCATCATAGGTATAGTTTGTCGTGCTTCCGCCAACTATCTCCCACTGTGTCCTGTTACCAGCCGCGTCATAGACGAAGTTGTATTCATAGCTGACTCCGGCATCGCCACCTCCATTGGCTGTGCGATGCTCGTGGACAAGCCTGTAAAGGTCATCATATTCATAGTCCACCAGGGCGTTGATGCGGTTGCCATCGGGTTTGAGAATGTTTTCTATAACGCTCGTTCGAGTTCCATTCTTGCCCCAGCTTGCGGCATCGTAACTGTAAGTAAACTCGGCTATTATCGTGTTATCGGACTTCTGATTGCTAACTGTAGTCAGCCAGTTGCGGCTGTTGTAGCTGTGAATAGCCTTGGTAGAGTTCGGATACGTGATCGTATCGACCATGCCGTTGTCCTTGTAAGTATAGTGGGTAACCCCGTTCAACTGATCAGTCACCTCATGCAGAAGCCCGCTATCGTAGTACGCATACTGCGTGACGTGCTCGAAAGCCGGGCTGTCGCTGTGGGTTGTCATCTTCGTGCGATTGTTGTTGAGATCATACTCATAAGCAACCCACCGGCCATCCGGATCAGTTACCTTCACCAGCCTCCCCGTAACATCATACTCATAGAAAGTGTAGCCGCGTGAATCCCATGAGGTCTTGGGATTGCCCATCTTGTCGTAGGTGATACGATTGACATCGCCGCCGCTGTAGTTGCCAACCACCATCCACAGCGCTTGGGTGTCGGTCACGTCACAAGCATCAGCAGTGTTAACTATTCTTATAGTTGCGTACCCAGATGGCTCGTCAGATCTTACCTCATACTGACAAGAGTAATTCAGCCCAGTGTGATTTAGGTAGACGGCAGAATGACCATTCACTGTTACCTCTGTGTTGGGTGATAGAGCAGCAGGTACGCTGAATGTTATAGTAACGATATCTTCAGACCCGGCTATTCGAGGAGTAGCAGCTATATTTGTAGGCACCAAAGGTACCTTTATGCTGTCGCTATAGACAGAACAATTACCAGCTACGTCCCAGTACCTAACTGCAACAGTTTTTGGACCATAACCTGAAGATAATGTCCATGCCTTAGTCGTGGCGTATGTCTCAGGATCACTAAATGATGAGGAGCTTTCATTGATGAATTGCATTATGCTAACACCGGTCTCAGTGTCTGTCGAGCTTAACGTAAGCGTAACATTATGCGAGTCGGTTGTCTCGTCGCCGCCGTTGATTACTATGGTTCCCGTCGGCGGAGTAATATCATAGAATTCATCAGCGCCAATATCGACGGTACTATTCTGTCTGTCCTGCCCATCAATATCCAACCATCCGCTCTGTATTGAACTATCTTCACCTGCATCAATGCACGCTGAACCATACTTTAGACGATAATTAGTGGTGTCGACAAATACATTCCCAGCGTTAAGATTATAGTTAGAAATATCAGTTGAACTGCTTGGATTTGGTGAGTAGTCGGTTGTGTTCCCAAAAACGCAGTTCTTTTTGCATATATAGTTCCCAGTGCCCCCGCGTTGTATTCCAATAGAGCCTGCGTAAACAATATTACTAGACATAAAGCTATCGTCCACCGGATTATTGAGGTAGACGTTAGCTCCAGAACCGCTTCCAATTATTGTGTTATTAGAAAACAAGCTAGCCACTTGTAGAGCGTTTACATATATGCCTCTTCCCGTTCCTCCACCATAATAACCATTGCATTTGATCAAATTACTATATACTTTGCCGGTCGCTGATGAGCTGGCATTCCAATAAATGCCGCCGCCAGATCCACTAGTAGAGTCACAGTAGTTGTTGGAAAGCGTATTTTGGCAAATATCTCCAGTTCCACCGTAATAAATTCCACCGCCCTTGTAGTATGCGCGATTGGACGATATGTCCGTGTTACCCTTGACGCTACCGGCTGAACTAATATATATTCCGCCGCCACTGCCCGCAATATTGTTGGTGACAGTGTTGTTCGTAATATTAAGTGATGATGTACTGCCAGCCACATACACGCCACCTCCCATAGAAGAAGCCATTTGTGCATTCGGTGTCCAGTTAGACGGCCAACCATTGCCATCTATGGTATTTTCGCTAAATACCGGCGCACTGGAATAGCTGCCCAGATAAACGCCCCCACCTGAGAGACCCCACGTTGTTGTTGTAGGTCCCCAATTATTGCCGTGGATATAATTGTCCGTACACTCCCCTCCAAACATGTAAATACCATTTCCAAATCCGGTCGAGCAACTATTGCTGTATATCTCATTATCGTGGATCACAGGAGCAGTACCTGAAGCAGCATAAATACCTCCGCCGTACTTGGCGGTGTTGGAATAGATGCAGCACTCTTGGATTGTCGGCGAACCATCACAGAAGATGCCGCCGCCATATCGGTATGATGACTGCAACTTGCCTATGCCACTCTTGATATCCAACCCCACGATTGAGGTAGTGCTAGTAACAGTCGAGGGAGCGTATATTACGCAGTCACTTGTGTAAGATATAACCGACTTGTAACTGGGGTCCTGATCATCATCAGTGCCGGTATAACCACCGGATATTGATACACCTTCTACCATATTGATGTGCTCGTTATAGGTTGGTGTACTGCTTGTGAAGCCTCTTACCTTAACGATGCCGTTGCCATTGCAGTCCGCTATGGCTTCCGCTATCGTTTTCTTTGCGGTACCCCATGATGTACCATCTCCACTACTAGTTATATTTGCGTCAGCGTATCTGGTTACTGTTGTTGCATGACACGCCCCTGCTGACAGCACGACAACTGCAACAAGCACACTTGCGCCAACAGCCTTTAAGAGTGAAAGTATTTTCATCATCGAATTAACCCCTCCTCAGAAGCGTCACTATGTCAAAAGACGGCGAACGCAACCATACATCAAGGCCGAACAAACCTGCTTCGCGGACAGGAGATTTTCGACCCACACTCGCCTTACTAGAGCGAACACCACTTGGCGAAACACTACTGATCGAGATGACTGCGCCCAGATGACTTGGAGCCGAGCCAATTTCAGGCGCAACAACAATATCAACCTCGCAGCCGTTTTCGACTGTCACGATTGTTGAGTTGTGAAACTCATCGGATTCCGGCTCAGCAGATAGAACATTGGGGCCGCTACTTGCCGTCGAATCATTTGCTGCAGAGGTACCGATGTTTCCTTCAGTTATGGGATCACCATCAACCTGAAGCTGAATATTTGCGTTTGCATCAGAAGACTGAGCGGTCAGAACCGTATCAATTTGAACGCGCGCGTTATCAGGCGCATGCCATCTGATAACCGTACCCTGGCCGACAACGGCAGAATGTACACATATCTGCCCAGGCTCCCAGCGAACTCCATACCTTTCTATTGGGTAATCTGTATAGTTTATTGTTACATCGCCCATTGGACCTGGATTGTTGTCCATTGTCCAACCGGCAATACCTTGACCATCATCGAAGGTAGTGTTGTAGGCAACAAAACTACCCTCCTCGTTTACAAATCCATACTCCCAACCGTTGTTGGGATTTGATGCCAAAAACTGAGCTCTGACATCCATTACTTGGGCGATACTCGCTGTCGCTAAAGATAGCACAACAGCAAATGCCGCCAGCGTAACCACGAACAATCGATGCATGTAACGACCTCCTTACACATTGAAATGCACACAGCCCTCTGGGACTCGTACTATTGGGGACTGCATGCTTACTTGATATAATAATAGACTCTGCATGGAAAGAATGCAATGTTATTTTGCGTATATTTTTGGCTGTTACACGACCATTCCTACATCCTTAAAGCACGGCTGTCAACATGTTGTGATTGCTGTTCATTCTGTCAACTATCAAACTGCAAGT
>JAPLCU010000111.1 GCA_026392045.1 Armatimonadota bacterium | reverse complement strand
TTGCATAGACAGACAGCTTATAGTACCTTGACACATCGCGAAATAGCCAGTATCATTATCAGCGATGAGTCTATAGCAAGCGTTCTCCAGGAACGGGACGTTTGGCTGATCTACATGATTGAGTTTTGATTGAAAGGATGTGATGTCTTGACGGCAATTCGACTAGGAAAGATTCTGCTAGGGATGGCATTGATTCTAACTTCAATAGCGACATCCGCAGGCGCAGTAACTCACAAAATCCGCAAGGGCGACACTCTTTGGGATCTAGCTGCAAAACACCACACAACCCCCAAAAAGATAGCCGAGGCAAATGGTATCCATGAAAATGCCACATTGTCTCTCGATAAGGCAATTCGCATACCGGGCCAGAAATCCACGGCCCAAAAAGCCTCCCATAAACACAAGGTCGCTTCGGCTCATCACAAAGTAGCCCCAACAGCTCATGCAAAAACTGCGAGTTCCGCTAAAAAGAATTTGGATATCAAGACAGCTTCAAAACCAGCGAATGATACGCTTATTCGCACCGCGCTGAGGCTTCGTGGAACCCGTTACAGATTCGGTGGCGTGAGCCGCAGTGGTTTTGACTGCTCAGGCTTCACCCGCTATGTATATTCAAAATATGGAATCAGCTTGCCTCATTCATCGGCTGCGCAGGCACATGTTGGTAGGCCAGTCTCACGAGGTGAACTGAAAGCCGGTGATCTGGTGTTTTTCGCTACTCGCGGACGCAGAATAGGACATGTCGGCATATATGTTGGAAACAATCAGATTGTGCATGCGGCAACCTATGGGCGCGGAGTACGCACTGATTCGCTAAGCAGCGGTTATTATAACGGCCGTTACCGCTGCGCAAGGCGCGTTAAATAAAACAGCATTATATATTTCAATAAAAAGGCGGACGAGAAATCTCGTCCGCCTTTTGATATTTCGGGATTTCGGTCTGCAAGCTCGCTCCGGCGTCATGAAACCAAAATCCCGAAACATCGGGCTATCGAGCCATCGAACCATCGAACCATCCGCCACTTTTTGACCTTTTGCCTCCCAACGTGTTACGATAAAGCATATTCTGCGATGGAGAGATACAGTGACTATAGACGAGCAATTTAATGCAATAAAGCGCGGCACACTTGAGATAGTGCCTGAGGCAGCGCTGAAAGAAAAACTTAAGAAGGCGCAAGATGAAGGCCGACCGCTTAAGATTAAGCTTGGTTTGGACCCAACTGCCCCGCATATTCACCTCGGCCTCGCTGTGGTGCTGCGCAAAATGCGGCAGTTCCAGGATTTTGGTCATGAGGTAATTATCATAATTGGTGATTTCACGGCATCAATCGGCGATCCCAGCGGCAAATCAATCACCCGCCCGCAGCTAACTGAAGAAGAGATCAAGATAAATGCAAAAACATATTACGATCAATGCTGTATGATACTCGACCCCGATAAAACCAAGGTGGTATTCAACGGTCAGTGGCTTGGCGAGCTGATGTTTGCTGACGTCATAAGGATTGTTTCCAAGATAACCGTCGCCAGAATTCTGGAGAGAGATGACTTCGCGACAAGGCTCGCGGAGGGCCGCCCGATAAGCATGCATGAGCTGCTTTATCCTATATGCCAGGCGTATGACTCGGTGTTTTTGGAATCTGATGTTGAAGTTGGCGGAACTGACCAAAAGTTCAACATTCTAATGGGACGCGATCTGCAGACGCATTATGGGCAGGCAGAGCAGGTAGGATTGTTTATGCCGATTCTAACAGGCCTGGATGGCGTGCAAAAGATGAGCAAGTCCCTCAACAATTATGTGGGAATCACGGAGCCGCCCAAGGATATGTTCGGCAAGCTGATGTCTATCAGCGATGAAATGATGCCCACATACTTCGAGCTTTGCACGGACGTGCCAATGGACGAAGTAGAATCCATCCGCAAAGAGCTCGCAGATGGCAAGCTTCACCCGATGGACATCAAAAAGCGTCTGGCGCGAGAGATCGTGGCTATCTACCATTCTGTAGAAGCAGCCAATGAAGCACAGGCAGAGTTCGAGCGAGTATTCAGCCATCACGAAATACCCGAGGACATGCCCGAGCTCAAGCTCAGCGCCGAAGATATCCAGGACGGCAAGTTGTGGATAATCAAACTGCTTACGATGGCAGGAATGACCCCCTCAAACAGCGAAGCCCGCCGCCTGGTCCAGCAGGGCGGCGTAACCATAGACGGCGAAAAGATATCCGACCCATCAGCTAATATTGAGGTAAAAGACGGTCAGGTCATAAAGGCTGGCAAGCTGAAATTTGCAAGAATTAGGCTGTAGCACAATTTTAAAACCAATGAATATAGAGCTAAACAGGAGCAGCATATGTCAGCGTTCGCAATAAAAGAAGATAACTTTGTTCTTGTCATACATGCAGGCACTGTGGACACACTGTGTCTTGAAAATATCTTTGTAAAGCTAGGTGCGAAGAAACAGCAGTGGGCAAAGGGATATACAGCGGTTGAACATTCACCTCACAGTAATATCGGGCAAAATCACGTGCATGTTTATCTCAAAGGCAATCAACTATTTTCGCTGAATATCGATAGCTCAGCACATGACAAATCTCACGGTATAAGGATACCAAATTATGTTAAGGAGCAGTTCGGTATAACTTTTCCAAAATATGAGCTTCCAAGCAACCGTAGAATCGCCTCTGTAACCACATATGATAAATATTATCAAGCTCTAGTATTTCAGTTAAATAGAGATAATGACATCAAGACAGATTGCATCTATACTATTGATTTACCGAAACAAACAGACGCTGTTAGGTAAGGAGGCCCGTAACACTGTGTCATTTTGGTTTTGTTCGGTCGGAATCTCTGATCCGGCCGAAAGTGAGTTGGGCCTTTTTAGGAGCACAAAGTGAAACGTACATCTTATTCCAAAAAGCCTGTTGCGAAATACAGAGGGCGCGGTACTCTGACATTTGCAGATGGCGTATCCGGGAAATGTCTGTTTAGAGCGCAGCAATCCAATTGTGGCGACGTATTTCTCTTGTGCTACGGTTTTCAGAATGACTTATCCAATAAGCTTCTTGCAAACTTTTACCCTACCAGGTTTCAGGGAAAGACTAATAAAGGCGAGCTAGTGCTGGCAGAATGTTTCTCCCATTATTCTTACGTGACCTGGATGGAATGCAAGCAGCCTTCGGCTCCCTGGGATGCATTTCGTTTGGGTACATTATCAATCACGGTGGATTCAATAGAGCCATCACACACTCTCAAGTTTGGTCTAACTAACTTAGAGTTGCATGGCACGGAAATAATCGATCATCGTATTGGTAGCGCCTATTCCAAACTCCCATTGCGTCTGCCTCTTAAGAATGGAATCAGGGAGATTGAGATCTGGCCACTGCCACATTACGCACTGTGTATGATGGAGTTACAAGCAAAGAAAGAAATATGCGTAACCTGTGAGGCAATTGTCCCTGTGCATGGCGGCTTCGATTCAGCGCAAGTGCAGGAAATGATCAGTGATCTGTGCTATATTCTATCTGTAGCACGAGGAATCAAAGTGCAGTGGGTATATTGTGACAGCTACGATAATTCAGATAGGCTCCTCTCGCGCACTCACCACAATCGAGTCACACGTCCCTACAGCAATCTTCGTGTTGTCAGAGCAATTGACGCCGGCGGCGATTCGACAAAACAACTCATTGAAAATGCATTCCCGATATTCTCCACAAGAAAGACACAGTATCGACTCGACAGCGGAACTATAGATATGTACCTCGACGCCAAGTCTGAACAGGATTTCATCGAGACACGGGGAGCAAAGATGGTCGTGGCTATAGAAGCCCTGAAGAATGTGGCGATATGCAATAAGATGGCAGAGTATATACTAGAACCTACAATTTTTAAGAACTGCTTGAAACCGCGCATCAAGAGTGACATGTGCAAAATCCTTAAGGAAGCTCAGATTGATGTCCCGCTACGCAAAACTATATATGGTAATATTGAAGGTCTGAATAGAAAGCCGTTCCGTGACCTGATTGTTCATCTGTTTAATGAAGTGGGACTTATAGTATCAGAGAATGACATTACTCGATTTGTAAACAACCGCAATTCCTTGATTCACACAGGCAACTTCTTCTGCAACGGCGACAATCCTGCGGGAATCAAAGAATACAAAGAAACGCAAAATCTCGCCATCTATGAGTTCTTTTTCTTACTCAACTTCCTGGACAAAATATTCTTGAGAATGCTGGGGTACTCCGGGAAATATTGGAGTTGGCGCGACCCCGGCAATCCAAGCTTGCAAGAGCTGGAGTAGGTTCTTTGTTCGGGCGGATTTGCAATCCAGCCCGTAAGTGGCCATCCGGGATCTGTGATCCCTACGACTTTCCGAAATGGTTTGGGAGCGTCCTACCCTATTACGTTACGAGGTTAAAATGATCCAGTATTCAACAGTTCTTTTGGTATTAGCATCTCTGTGTATCGCAAACATCGCCCAATGCTCCGCATCAAATGAAATTCGCATCGGAAACTATCACGCGGGCGAGGTGAATGGAATATCATTCATCTATGGTGATGATGCCGCTTTTCTTGTAAGGGTTGGTTGGGTTCAGGCTGACAAGTATTTGGTCAGCTATCCGGATTACGAAAAAGCAGTCACAAGATTTGAAACCTGCGCGCCGGACGGCTCTTTCTGCCTTTGCGTATGGAAATCGGGCGATGCAACAATCCGTATGGAATGGGGCAAGAGCGGCAAAGATAGCATAATCTGCCGAATGACATCAGACGCACCCGCAAGAATTACGCTGGAATCCGCTCCCTGTTGGAAAACCTTCACCAGCAATTACAGCGTCACCAAGGCAGGCATATCAGGAATCAACAAGACAACCGGAAAACGCCCCATATCTTGGAAGCTCGAAGCCAGCCGCGAACCCGTTGCGGCCGTCTGTAATAGCAACCCGGAGGAGATCGGCAAACTTATAGCTGATGGTCAAACATCTACCGAACCCGATGGCTCAAACGCTGCCCTGATATATGACATTTCACCCAATAAACCCTTGTACTTCACAGCGGGCGCTGGCAAGTTAGCGAAGTTCACAACAATTGACGCCCAACTCGACAAGGCCAAAAAAGCCTACCTGTCCAAGAAAACCGCCGCAACCGGAGACTGGCAAGATTTCATCGAGCCTATCATAAATAACCTCAATAACAGCAAAGTTTACGGCTACGAAACAAAGAGAATCGCGCATGTGGTAACTCGCTCGTGGTGCTTCCCGGATGGACAAGTCCTTTTCGAATGGGACAGCTTCTTCAACGGCCTGCTGGCATCATTCGATGACCCGCAAGGCGGCAAAGACACCGTCAGAGCAATACTCGCCAATTTACAGCCAAATGGTCTCCTGCCGAGCATGAACAACCCGGGCAGCTCAAGCATCGACCGCTCGCAGCCTCCGGTTGGCGCAATGTGCGTATGGAAAATGGTTCAGCGCTACCCCGACAAGGCATTCCTTGCAGAGGTATATCCAAAGCTCGTAAAATGGCATGACTGGTGGTTCGCCAAGCGACCATCCGATGGCCTACCCTACCGCGACGGCAACCAAAACGGCCTCCTCGAATGGGGCAGCGAAACCGGCGGCCTACAGGAAGCCAAATGGGAAAGCGGTCTTGACGACAGCCCTATGTATGACGACTGCAAAATGGTAGGCTGCTCGATGAATTTGGATGACGTTGGTTTGAGCGGAATGTGGGCAATGGACGCCGAATATCTCGCGATAATCGCAGACTTTCTCGGCAAACCCAAGGACGCAATCAGGTTCCGCGCCGAGCACAAAGCCATGGGCGAGCGCATTAACACGCTGCTTTGGAATGAAGAACTTGGCATGTATTGCAACCGCTATTGGGAACCGCAAACCCAATACGAAGTTATCGCGCCGCAGTTTTTTGGTAAAAATGGCTTGAAAGGCGAATACTTCTCTGATAAAGAATTTAAGACTCTTCAAAGAACACAAAATGACCCTCAGATCAGCTTTTTCTGGGCCGCTGCGCCTGGGGAAACCAGCTTCAGCATGCGTTGGACCGGTAAACTAACTACGACAGCCACCGGCCCGCATAAGTTCATGGTAACCGCGGCGGATGGCGTCAAGCTATGGATTGATGGCAAGTTGGTAATGGATCACATGTTTGGCTGGTGGCGGCGCCTTGAATCCGAACCGATAGAGCTGGAAGCAGGCAAAGAATACGATATCAAGATGGAGCACACGCGCAGAGACACCGGTTGGGAATGCAGGCTATTCTGGCAGGGGCCATCCATCAACACCAAACCCGGCATATTCTCTCCAAGAATATCGCCGACCAATTTCTACCCGCTCATCTCCGGTATTCCAGACAAAGATCGCGCTAATCGTATGCTCAATATGCTCACAGACACAAACAAATTCTGGGGCGAATATGTAATGCCGTCGATTTCTATAGACGATCCAACATACCCCAGGCAGCACTACTGGCGCGGCAAAATCTGGTCGCCGACGAATTACCTGGTCTATCAAGGACTAAAACGCTGCGCGACCGCCAAACTTCGAATGGATTTCGCCAAGAAAGGCCTCAATCTATTCATGAAGAACTGGACCGAGCGCGGAACCTGCCAGGAGAACTTCTATTGCAGCGGAAAAGGCGGCTCCGTGCCGCACTATACCTGGGGCTCACTGCTATGCCTAATAGCAGTTGAGGAAATCTGCGATATCGAACCCGACGGCCGCATTAGGCTAAACGGCGAATACAAAGCAAATCTCGGCATAGAAAGAATCCCGCTCTTCGGCAAACTTTACGATGTAAAAATCAAAGATGGCGCCGCAGAATTGCTAAGAAATGGTAAAACAACCATCAAAGCAAACGGCACAATCAGCACAAAAACACTCTAAAAGCACGATTATCGCGCATTCTTTGCCAAAAAGGCTTTACATGATGGTGCGAGAGTGGTATACTTATCAAGTTGCCGCGGGGTGGAGCAGTCTGGTAGCTCGTCGTGCTCATAACCCGAAGGTCAGAGGTTCAAATCCTCTCCCCGCTCCCAAGTTCAGAAGCCGATCCGTTTGGGTCGGCTTTTTGCAATTACTTACTAACTTCTTTCAATTATCTATTGACAACCTCCCCCACGCATGATATATTGCAATTAGTGTGTGACTATAGCAAGCTTACATTAAATACAGATGACGCTTGCCTTTGTTGCAACCACAACACATTAAGCTCCATAGAGAGCGAAGGAGGAGAAATGAAAAAGGCTGCAGCATTATTGTGTTGTATTTTCACCGTAATGGTACTACTCATCCCTACAGCTAATGCAGCGACGCTCACATTTGAGGATCTCCAATCACTGGCAGCGGTTGCCAATCCCTGGTACAGCTATGGCAAAATAGCTCAGGCGCCGAATGGCTACGGCGGACTTAACTGGCAGAACCTGTGGGTGATGGACGTAAACACTTACACCTGGAGTCCCACCAGTGGATACAGGAACGGTGCGGTATCTGGTGCAATGGTCGCATACAACTCTGGAGGAACTTCCCTGTCCATGCTTGCATCCTCAACTCCATTTACGCTTCATTCAGCTTACCTGACTGGAGCATGGAACAATAATTTGACCGTACAGGCTGTTGGGTACCGTTCCAACGTCCAAATCTACTCCAAGACAGTTACGGTAAGTGCACTATCCCCCACTCTGGTCTCATATGACTTTGCAAATGTTGACAAGATCACGTGGAATTCCTGGGGTGGCACCAATGCAGGATTAGGTGGCTCAGGTAATCCATTTGCAATGGACAACCTCAGCTATGAATTAGTTCCCGAACCGTCGCAGTTCCTCGCCTTGCTCTGTGGCGTTGGCGGAATGGGCGGGATGGTTTGGAGAAGAAGGAAGTAGCTTTAGGTTTGCCGTTTCTTTCGGCTGATCCTAACTTCGACTTCACGAACAGTCAAAGTCGGGTAATTCACGAGGGGAGATAGTTCGGAATAAGCTTTCTCCCCGCTCCCATGCTATCTACAACCGGCTCCGGGTATCTTGTAGTTGATTTCAACTTCGAGGGTTTCTGGAGCCAGTTTTATTTCATTTACCCATATCCCCAGAAGCCGTTTCTTCTCCGCATTCGTGCCGTGGCTCATAATCTTCTGTGTGTCTCGCAGAAGAGCCAAAGCTGTGGGTCGCAAAAACTACATCTGAGCACAAAACATCCAATTTGTGCTATCCTGTGTCAACCGGCGTTGAATACTGACCCACGAACAGCGCCCCGCTCTGACCCACCACTTGCAGATCAGCGGAAGCTCACAAGGGTGGATCAATCTGGGATGTCAATTACAGCTCCAAATGGGTCATTATGGTGTGCCGATGCACAAGGCACTACCTTATTTTGGAATATTCGGCGGAATAAAGGGCTCCGTCCCCATTTTTTCAAGGTATTCGACCGAGCTCTGAACCAGTCTGAGATCTCATCGATCTTCAATGCTGGATTCTAATAACTTAAGATCGGTCTATCGCTGATCGCGCAATGACAACATGGCCCGTTCCGCCGGTTGCGGAATGGGCCATGTTTCTTAACATTTGAATTGAGAAATGCCTGTAGGTCGCAAAAAACCTATCTGAGCACAGAACGCCCAGTCCATGGTATGCGCAAAGTGTGGAAATATGGGCCCATATTACACTCTGCTCAAGAAGTTACTTGTTTTAAAAATGGTAGTTGACAGGCAGCTTATCGTATGATACACTCTTGTCGTTAGAGAAATTAGTATGGTTATATGTATGGTAATTCCGTCACAATAACAATATAGTCACACATTAGGCGTAACTGAATATATCTTGTTGCTCATGTAGCAGGCAGCAAGTTAGCCGTTGCTAACCTCTTGAAGTTTAGTAACCACATCTATGTATTATGTTTTGGTAATGCCTCTAGTCATAAAGGATTACACACTCTTTGTGTATGCCAGCTCAAGCGAAATTTGGATTGGTAAGGGTTCTGCTTACGCCAAACAGCAAGATCATTAGAAATCAGAACTCGATATTGCGTGTTCTGTAATTTTACGGGCAGCATTTACATTGTAATATTAGTGATATCAACAAGGAGGTGATGGTCGGTAATTATATATTATTTGTCGCAGGCAGGTATTTATGAGGCGGTGCAGTGTTGGAGTTATATTGCACGCCTCGCTAAATGACCTGCGCGGGGAATCTGAAGCCAAATAGTTATGAGCGGCTTCGATTATCCCAAAATCCCAATGAAAGTTAAGATTATCTAATTGAAAGAGGGAGAAGGTTTAATGCAAAATAAATTTACACGTATCGCACTAGCTTGTCTGGCGGGAATCTGCCTCATGCTGCTTACTTCAAGCGCATTTGCAGTTGTTTACCCAGACAACGAAACACAGTATTCAAACCAGGATCCGCTTACGGAAACTCGTAGATCGGATCACTACCGAATGGTCTTCGGCCACTATGATCGTGATGGAGCCAATGCAATGTCCGAGCAGTTTGTTCAGGGCAACCTGCAGATGCATGAGTTGTGTTGGAACCGCTGGGTTAACGAGTTGGGGATGCACAACATCAACGAATCTGTAACTCATCCCGAAATGGGACTTCGCAAGGCCAATTTCAACTTCCTGATGACGTGGGATGACGGCGGAGGCGGCGGGGCCTATATGTCCATGGACGCCAACGGATTTTCCTACGCCATGTCCAACCCGGCTAACTGCCGCTATGACCCCCCCGTCGGGCGCTACGCCTCACGAAATGGGCCATGTTTGGGAAGGCACCACCGGCGGCTTTAACGGCACTGACAGTTCCGGATCGTGGTGGGAATGCACTGCCAACTGGATGCAACTCCAGTTCCTCAACAGTTATCCGCAGTCCATCAACACGCTGTTCAACGGTCCTCTCTACCCGTGCCATGGTAGGGACTACTATGACACGTGGATGATCTGGGAAACGGCCCTCAACGATGCGCGCTACGGTGCGGCCTGGGTCAACAACATTTGGACCAACGCCACCCCTGAACAGCAGACTAGCGAGTTTATACTCGACCGCATGGTCAGGTTGGACCAGTCGGGTTCCGCAGATAAGACCGCCGGTATGAGAGACCTCTGGGGTGACATGACCAAGAAGATGATCACCTGGGACTTTTCCAGACAGCGCTGGCTCGCGCAGGGCAACTCAGCCGACGACGGCAGCGACTGGGGCTTCGCCAGAGCTTGCCGTACCGCGCTCATCCCGATGCCCCTTAATAGCGGCTGGTACAGACCTTGCAGAGAGCACACTCCTCTGCAGTATGGTTTCAACATGATGAAGCTGACTGTAACAGCGGGCACAACTGTGAGCTGCAACTTCCAGCCTATCTGCGATCCTGTCAGGCAGTCCGACTTTAGAGCCTGTCTGGTCGCCGTAAGCAATAATGGTGACGCCAGGTATTCCAGCTTGTGGAACGCTGGCAACAACTCCATCACTCTCTCGACCGATGAGAGCAAACTCTATCTGGTTGTTATCGCCACACCGGCGCCACAGAAGATTATGGACCCCGTTTGGTCTGTAATGACCAGGGATGCAGGTCTTCAGTTCCCATATAAGGTTAGCTTTACTAATGCTACCCCGACTAACATTACCTATCCAGCGCAGGGCCATACGGGTATGCATCAACATTCCAATGGCTTGGGTTGGGTTTCTGACACGGCGACAGTTGCTTCGACTGCTTATGTCGGACCCAATGCACAGGTTCTTAATTCTGCGCAGGTTCTAAACTATGCCAGAATAGACGAATATGCCGTTGTCAAGGAAAGCGCGCAGGTTAGAGACAACGCCGTCGTTTCCGGACACGCATTGGTCTTCGGAAACTCCCAGGTTTATGGCTATGCCAAAGTCCGGGACTGGGCGGAAGTCGGCGGCGATGCTCAGGTCTATGAGAATGCCAGGATCACCGAGCACGCCTACTTTGGGGACAGCGGCAACAAGGCCTATGGCAGCGCAGTCGTGAAGGGCATGTCATACATCTATTCGCCTTCCGTTTTCTACGGTTCGATTATCAATGATGGTGACACTGCCAATGGTAATGGCGATCCCGCCAACGGCGGCGTTGTTGCCGACCACGGTGTTCACTTCGGCTGGCAGTGGGGCCAGAACCAGTCCATCTACGGCCAGCTTACGGATAATGGCTACAAGTATAGCAGCCTCACGTTCGAGAGGCAGAACCCTATCTTTGCCTGCGATGAGTATGGCGTTATGCACGGCTTCGAGATAAACGGCTGCCGCTCGACGATTGATTCGGGCGGTACCCCTCGCGGCGGATATGTTATGGCTCTAAATGGTACCAACCAGTATGTTGAGCTTCATAACTCGGTCAACGACTTCAAGGACATGAGCGTGGCTGTGTGGGTCAAGTGGACCGGTACAGCCAATGATCAGAAGATCTGGTCGATGGGTGACGGCGCGAGCAAGGTCATGTTCCTCACGCCCAAGAACGCTACTACCAGCAGGGTCAGATTCTCCATAACCGACGGCGCCACCACTCAGTACATCGATGGCGCCGCCGCAATAGGCACTGCCTGGACTCATGTGGTCGTTACATTCTCCGGCAACACCGGCACGCTGTATGTAAACGGCGCACAGGTCGGTCAGAATACCTCAATGACTCTTGACCCGGATGCTCTCAATGCTGCTTACATGCAGAACTGCAACTATCTGGGCAGGGACACCGCGGGCAACTACTTCCAGGGCAGCCTCGACAACTTCGCGGTCTACAACAAGACCCTGAGTTCAGGTGAAGTAACTACCCTTTACAACACAGCGGCCCCGTCGCCAATTACACCGACAACGGATACTACCGCACCGACACCTAATGCAGCTACATGGCTCGTCAACCCGACTGCCATCAGCGACAGCGCGATTACAATGAGCGCAACTCCCGGCACCGACGCCAGCGGCTGGGTGGAGTATTACTTCACTTGCACAGCGGGCGGCGGCCATGATTCGGGCTGGGTGTCGATGAACAGATACACCGATGTTGGGCTTACTCCCAGCACTCTGCGCACCTACACAGTGAAGATGCGCGACAAGAATGGCAATACAACCACTGCATCAACCGCGCTGAGCGCTACAACCCAGACCTCATCGGCTGGCACGGCAAGCTTTGCGTATGCGCCTGTCGGTGTGGATGGCAGTTCAATCACAATGAGAGCTACCAAGCTGACTAATGCAAGCGGTCTGACTGAATACAAATTCACCAGAAACGATGCAGTTACAAGCGGCTGGCAGTCATCTCCCACATGGACCAACACCGGTCTGACCACCAACAACACCTACACTTATACCGTGCAGGTAAGAGATGGCAGAGGCAACACCAGCGCTGTTTCAGGAGCGCTTGGCGCAACAGTCAAAGATATGGCAGCTCCTATACTGCCGATTTCTGAGGCGTATTGGGGCATGATGCCTTACGCGACCATCGATAATAAGATATCCATGACCGCGCAAGATGGAATCGACCCCGCTGGCGTGCAGTATTACTTCCATTGCACGGCAGGTGGAGCGCCGGACAGCGCGTGGCAGGACAGCCCGACCTATGTTACTCCAAATGGCTTGGCTGACGGAACCTATAGCTTCCAGTATAAGCTAAGAGACAAATCAGCTCAGCTTAATGAGTCTGGCTACTCTGCGGCCAACACCGCAAAGATCACGCCTACAACTGGCTATCACACCTGCACATTCGCGCAGGTAAGCACTCTGCCGGATGACTATCTCGTAACCTTCAATGGCGTTGTCATTAAGGCTAACTCCGACAACTATGTTGTGAAGGATGTTGCCGGCAGCACAACGGCAGTCGTCAAGACAGACTCGTATGGTCAGGCGACTGACTCCAGCAACCTGCTCAAGATATGCCAGATCAAGGGCCACCTTTGGACCTACAGCAGCGTCAGGCAGGTCACCTATGCGACTGTCACCGCGCTCATGGATGCGCCGACATTTGCCATTTCCGGCAAAGTCAGCAATGCCAGCGGCGGAGCCGGTATAGCCGGAGCCACCGTCTACATTTCGGTCACGCCGAATGCATCGGTTAACCCGGTTACGACGGCCACAACCGATTCAAGCGGCAACTTCAGCAAGGGAATACCGAACGGGACCTGGTATGTGGCGACATCCGCTGCTAACTTCTTCCCGTCATCGGATCAGACCGTTACTGTTGCGGGCTATCCGGTAGCAAACGTCAACTTCAGCCTGAATGCGGCATATACCATCACAGCATCCGCCGGCACGGGTGGATCCATCACCCCGAGCGGAGCAGTGCTTGTGAGTGGCGGAAGCAATCAGGCGTTCACCATCGCTGCAAACGGCGGCTATAGCATAGCTGGCGTGACGGTGGATGGAGTCAATCAGGGATCGATTACCAGCTACACGTTCTCGAACGTAACAGCAAACCATACGATCTCCGCGACATTCACCGCTAACAGCAGGAGCATCCCGCAGACGGGCAGCTTGATAGACTCCGCAGTTACCGATACGTTCCCTGCAAGTGGGAATACCGGCAACTGGGCGAGCTATCTGCCGTCGGGTAAGACCTACACGGCGATGGTCAGTCCGACTGTGGGCAGCATAAATACGGCGAAAGCGGCTAGCTGCCTGCGCACCGATTCGGATGGCTACGATTGCGGCGACCACGGATCAACTTCCATCCCGTGCACCGGTGCGACTATCGTCACAGTTGTTAAGCCGACTCGCAACACAACGGGTGACAGTTGGAACTCGATTGTGGATATCTTCTATGATCGCCTCGTATTGGGCATCTACAACAATACGGGCCAGGTCATAGTCCGCCGCAACGGTTCATTCGATTCCACGGGCTATGTTATTCCTGACGGGCAGGTAACGGTGCTCAGTCTTGTGTGCCAGTCGAACGGCAACTACATAGTGTATGCCAACGGCAGTCAGGTCTACTCGAACACCACGACCAGCACGATGACTTCGCTGGTGCCGGGTGTTCCCGGCGGTTATGCCACCCATATCAACGTCGGGCGCAACAACCCTGACGGATGGACGGGCTTCAACGGCAACATAGGTGATTTCTTCATCTACTCGATAGCGTTGAGCGCCGCGGATCGCCAGACACTGGAGAACGACCTGAGTTCCAGGTTCGGATCTGTGGCAAACCGCACTATCACCGCATCTGCCGGAACGGGCGGATCTATCAGCCCGACCGGAGCTGTGAGCGTGCCTAATGGCAACAGCGCGACATTCGTTGCTCTGCCCAATATTGGTTACACTGTTTCGCAGATGACGGTCGATAGCGTGAACCAGGGCGCTATTTCCAGCTACACGTTCACGAACGTGACGGCGAACCATACTATCGCGGCGGCGTTCTCAACGGTGCCTACATGGACAATCACGGCATCTGCCGGATCAGGCGGATCGATCAGCCCGACTGGAGCAGTGGTGGTTAACCAGGGTTCAAGCAAGACGTTTACTATCACCCCGAACACCGGATATTCGGTTTCGCAGGTGACGGTCGATAGCGTGAACCAGGGAGCCATCACTTCCTATACATTCAATAACGTGACGGCAAACCACACCATCTCGGCTACGTTCACCGCGCAGGTCAATACCATCACGGCATCGGCTGCAACAGGTGGAACGATAACCCCGAGTGGTGCAGTGGGCGTGAATTATGGCGCTAACCAGTCATTCACAATCGCGGCCAACGCAAACTACGCTATATCCAGCGTATTGGTGGACGGTGTGGATGTGGGAGCTGTAACAAGCTACACATTCAACTCGGTTATTGCCGCTCATACTATCTCTGCGGTGTTCATTGCTGGCGCAAGGAGCATTCCGGCTGCTGATAAGTTGATCTTCGGGATAGATACCAAAGACATCCCCAGCAGCGGCGCTATCACCTCCTGGGCTTGGCTGTGGCCGACTGGAAGCTCGATGTCAACGATAGGATCACCTACTGCAACCACAGTCAGCTCCGTGAAGTGGGAACAGAACCGCTATGCGGATGGTGATGGTCTACTGGCTGGCAACTACACGTCCGCAATCGCCTGCACCGGCGCGACCGCTGTTGCGGTAGTTAAGCCGATTCGCAGCTCCGACAGCGGCAACTGGAGATCGATCGTAGATGTATTCTACAATCGATTCATCCTTGGTATCGCTAATAATACCGGCCAGGTGTATGCCAATGTCAATGGAAACTCTTCTTGGGCTCCGGGTGGAACTGAGATCCCTGATGGTCAGGCAACAGTTCTGAGCTTGGTTGGGCAGTCCAACGGCACATACAAGGTATGGGCCAACGGTACGCAGATCATGACCGGTACCGCCACTTCAAACTTGACCACTCTGGATCCGCTGTGGAACGGCGGAGGCACTGGTTTCTGGAGCTATATCAACGTTGGACGCAACCAGCCTGACGGATGGACTACATTCAACGGTGATATTGGAGATGTATTCCTGTATAAAACAGCTCTCTCTGATGATCAGCGTCTGCGGTTGGAAGCTGATGTAAAGAGCAAGTTCGGTATCGGCGGCGGCGGTTCAACATACACAATCACCGCATCTGCCGGAACCGGCGGCACAATTACCCCGAGCGGAGCTGTAGTTGTGAACTCTGGCGCAAACCAGACGTTTGCAATCGCTGCAAATGGCGGCTATGCAATCTCTGACGTTGTTGTAGATGGTATATCCGTTGGTATAGCAAGCAGCATTACATTCACTAATGTGCTTGCCAACCATACTGTCTCGGCGACGTTCGTTGCCACGGGCAGCTTCACGATAACTGCATCCGCTGGAACTGGCGGAACAATCACCCCAAGCGGCGCTGTAGTTGTTAGCCCTGGCGCGAACCAGACATTCGCTATTGCTGCGAACACCGGTTATGCTATTTCGCAGGTGACGGTTGACAGCGTGAATCAGGGAGCTATAACAAGCTACACGTTCACGAATGTCCAAGCAAATCATACGATCTCTGCGACATTCGTTGCCACGGGCAGCTTCACGATCACCGCTTCAGCTGGCACCGGCGGAACGATCACCCCGAGCGGAGCTGTTGTAGTGAACTCTGGCGCAAACCAGTCATTCACTATCGCCCCGAGCACGGGTTACTATCTGACGAATGTAGCAGTGGACGGTGTTTCTCTGGGAGCTCTCAGAAGCTACACATTCACTAATGTCACCGCTAATCATACGATTGCTGCGACATTCACTGCTCATACCGATCTGGTTGCATATTGGAAGTTCGACGAGACCAGCGGCACTACTGCCTATGATTGCACAGTCAATGCTAAGAATGCAACTCTCAGCGGAAGCTGCACATGGGTAGCGGGCAAGACTAATAACGCCCTGAACATTCCTGGCGGCACCAGCTATGCCAGCGTGCCTACAGGTATCGTTTCAACTCTGACTAACTTCTCGATTGCAACGTGGGTTAAGATGACCACCGTTTCAACGAATATGCGCATATTCGACTTCGGAACCAGCACCTCAAACTATATGATGCTGACTCCGAAGCATGCCAACTCAAGCGGTAAGATCCGATATTCCATCGTGAATGGCGGAGTAACACAGAGCATCACCGGCACTGCTGCATTGCCTACAGGCAGTTGGCAGTATGTGGTTGTTACGCTGTCTGGCAGCACCGGAACGCTCTATGTAAATGGCGTTCAGGTTGGCCAGCTCACAACAATGACCAAGAATCCGAGTGTTTTGGGTTCAACTACTATAAACCGCTTCGGCGATTCCAAGACCAGCAACCATCCGCACTTGAATGGCGCTATTGACGGATTCAAGATCTACAACAGAGCTCTTAGCGCTGCTGAGGTCACGACTCTCTATGGCAGCGGCGCAGGTATTGCCTCTGTTGTTAATACAAGCGACCCGATCATCGACCTGCTTGGCGCTGGTCTTGAGCCGGGCTTATTGACTTCCTGGCCCAATGCTGGAACGCTGGGCGGCGAGTTCACAAATGAGGATACAACTCCTGTTGTTGAAGACGTTGACGGCAAAACCGCCGTTACGTTTGATGGCGAGGACTGGATGAAGGCATCGTTCCTTGCTCCGGCGTCAATCACCGGCAATAAGCCGTTTACAACAATGGTCTGGGCCTACAGCCCGTTAATAGATACCGACGGAGCACTGCTCAGTTGGTCCACCAACGCTCAGCTCAACTTCGGCAATGCTGCCGGAGTGCCTGGCGCTTATGCGTGGCATTTAATCTCTGCTACCTATGATGGAAGCGCTGTGAAATACTATGTGGACGGCATTTTGAAAGCTGCAGAAATGAACATTCTGGCGATCAACACCGATCTACCGGTAATTCTCGGTTCAGCCTACACCATCAACGGCAACACTTATTATCCGACCTTCAACTTCACCGGCTCTGTCGGCGGCGTTAAGGTATTCGACCGAGCTCTGAACCAGTCTGAGATCTCATCGATCTTCAATGCTGGATTCTAATAACTTAAGATCGGTTTATCGCTGATCGCGCAATGACAACATGGCCCGTTCCGCAGGTTGCGGAATGGGCCATGTTTCTTAACATTTGAATTGAGAAATGCCTGTAGGTCGCAAAAAGTATGTGCTCACTCTTCGTGAGGATACTTGTCATCCTGAACTCGATTCAGGATATGTTGCACTTAAGGCTTAGATTCCGAATCAAGTTCGGAATGACAAAACATCAAGAGTGAGCTGTTACCGCAAAAAACCTATCTGGGCACAGAACGCCCAGTCCATGGTATGCGCAAAGTGTGAAAATATGGGCCCATATCCGTCTTGATATGGCCCATATTACACTCTGCTCAAGAAGTTACTTTATCAGAAAGTTTCTATCTTTTGAGCATAAACAATCACGTTGCCGCCGATCTTGGATAGCTTGCCGGTGACAACTGCTGTTTTGTTGACAAATGGCGCAGGCAGCGCAACGCCGTTGGTCATGACAGTGAGATCTATCGTTACGGGGTTGTTGTTTTCCTTGTAGCTGTAGCCAGTCATCACAAATGATGACGTTCCGTTCACGCTCTTAACCTTGCCCCAGACTTTAACTACTCTTCCGACGAGATTGATGTCGGTCAGAGCAGCCTTGTTGTTAATACCTGCCGGTTTGACGAAGGTGGCCGAGATCGTGTGAGCTGCGATCACGTTGCTGAACGTCCAAGCGCTAATCGCGCCTTTGGAAACACCATCCACTTTCACATCGGCGATAGCATAGCCGGCGTTCGGTGTGATAATAAATGTCTGGTTTGCGCCGGAGCTCACCACCACGTCTCCGCTCGGGGTGATCGTTCCACCAGAGCCGGCGGAAGCTGTGATGGTGCTTGTAGGCAAAGAAATTACAAACTTTTCGCCGATATCGGCTTCCAACTGCTGGCGTTCAGCATCACTCAGCGCTACTTTGTAGACGAACACATCACCTATGTTGCCATTGAATGCTGACCAGCCGTCAGGATTGTTGCGGCCGACATTGATGTAGTGCATGTAACTCTGAGTGCCGGGCTGGAGTTTCGTGTAGTCCACACCGCTTGCCTGTGTCCACTTCTGTACACCGTTTGCATACAGCGTGAGGGTTCCAGTAGGGGAAACAACCAGACTCAGAATAGTCTTCTGGCCTTCAGGGACAAAATAATTCGTGCCGGATTGCGCGTAACTCCTCCTGCAGACAATAACATGACCGTCCGTATGGCCAACTGCAAGGAACAGATCACCGTAGAAGATATCGACGATCTCACCTCTGGGTTCGCCGCCAGGATTGCAGTAGGTTGGCTTCACGGCCGCGACTATGGTGACTCCATTGACCGCAATCGGACTCGTGTATTCTCCTCCGAACCTGAAGCCGTCCTGGGAGGTCACACGGTTGTTCTTCTCCCACTTTGTGCCACCTATCACCTCGACAGTGGGACTGCCAATACTGGTCAGGGACGAGCCCGACGGGATATATATGGGCCAGTTGCCTGCGGCGCCGTTTGCAGGCAGCGAATCTGTGATCACCGAGAACAGCAGATCATCCGTCCTTGGGATGTTCCTGGCGCTGGATTTCAGCTCAACGTCGATATTGGCTATATCGACGCCGCTCATAACCACAGTGACATCTGATGAAGTATTATAGTTTGTCGCACCGGCACACACATACCAGGTTCCGTTTTGAACCAGTTGAGAGTAGTTGCCGGATGCATCTGTTGTGGTAGTGAATATCGGATTCACGGATGCGTTCGGTGATGTGGAGAAGTAAACGGTGGCGCCGAAAATAGCTGTTCCATCGCTTTTCTTTGTCACCTTGCCGGACATCCTCGAATTGGCTACCAGCGAGAAGTTTGTGTTTGGGAAATTGGTTCCAGTGACGACCTTGATCAGATCGGCAGATGTATTATAGTTGTCGGCTCCTGCCGCGATATACCAGGTGGCGTTCTCCAAAGGCATACTATAGTTGCCGCTGGCATCAGTGGTGGCTGTGAATTTAGGGTTAGCTGACGGATTAGCCGAATTGGAGAAATAGACCTTAGCTCCTGAAAGCGCTGTTCCATCACTGCTTTTTGTGACCTTGCCCGATATTATGGCATCCGGGATAAGCGAGAAGTTGACGTTGGTGATATTGGCTGTACTGACGACTTTGATCAAATCGGCAGACGTGTTGAAAGCGCTTGCGCCCGCCGCAATATACCAGGTGCCGGGTTGAACGAGCAAGCTCCAGTTGCCATTTACATCAGTAGTGGCAGTCATTGAATGATTAACCGATGGATTGGCCACTTCGGAGAAGTATACAGTTGCCCCGGAAATGCCTAGCCCATTAGCGCTATTGCTGACTTTTCCAGATAGAGTGTAAACAACCTGGCTCTCACTCCACAACCGGCTCTGCGGAATAACCTCTCTCGACTGACTCGGGCTCGCCCATTCCAGGCTGATATTGGCTCCACCGCCGCCCTGAAAGTATTCCATTTTGATCGAATACCATTTGTTGGCGCTTAGAGTGATCGTGCCGGAGTTTTCGGTATTGGCATGAGTTGTCCAATTGTCCACGAGGAGCACGTTGTTAACCCATAACCTGACACCATCGTCTGAACGTGTGTAGAACGTGTAGGTTTCGTTGTATCTGGGCTTAATCTGTCCTGTCCACCGAACGCTGAAGTCGGTAACTCCCATAGAGGGGTCGGGCGCTACCCCTTCCCAGTTGAAGTCGATCTTAGGATCAGTTCTGGTGACCTTTAGGTTGGTAAGGTCTATGTTGTCATAGTATTCGCCATTCAGTCCGTCGCCGCCCTTAATCAACATGAAGTTGATGTCTATAACGTTTGACGACAGCATGTTAACAGTGGTATCCGCTGAAGGGCCATATCCTGATGCTTTGGCGCCCACATACCACGTAGTGTTGCCATCAACGCCTTTGTTGTAGTTCCCTGAAGCATCGGTCGCTGCCGTGTAGGTCGGATTGAGTGTTGCACCGGTCGATGTGGAGAAGCATACGGTAGCCCCTTGAAGCGGCGTTCCTGTCGAATTGGTAACTTTGCCTGAAATCCTTGGCATTGCGACGAATGTCGTGAAGTTGATATTGGGTACGTTGGCGGTTGTGACGGCTACCACCTGATCTGCCGATGGGTAGTAGTCCGAGAATTTGGCGGCCACATACCAGGTTCCCGGCATAACGGTCCTTGTGTAGTAGCCGTTGGCGTCAGTCGTGGCTGTCACGATGTAGGTTACAGAGGCATTGGCGGCATCCGAGAAATAGACAGTGGCGCCTGCAACACCGACGCCTCCGTTTGTGACCCGGCCGGAGATTGTGTAAAGCGTCGGATCGCCGGTTGATGTCACGGTGGCGTAGGTAACCCACTTGGTTCCGGTATATGTGAAGAGATGCCCTTTCACGCTCACATTTTTCATGACCAGTGCGGGATTAGTCGCGCACTTGGCCGCATTGGGTTTGACTTTGATAATCGCGCCGCTGGACAGGTCCTTGATATCGTAGTTGTCCACGTTCACGCGCATCACCGTGCCGTTGAAGCTGCCAAGATAATGATCCTGCAGCGTTGCAAGCTGGGCTATCGTGCAAGTATGGTAACCCGTCGTAGGGTTGATGGTCGCGCTCCAGGATTGAGAATAGGCCGTCACGTTGGCTGTCGCGTTCGTCTGCCTGACTCTGAAGCAATAGGTATATGTGCCGTCAGCCAGAGCTGCCGTTTTGTATGTGTTGGAACTCTGCCAACCGCTCGACGGTCCGCCGCCGCTGGTGCATTCGAAGGAGTATTCGACGCCTCCGCTGTCGGAAATAGATCTGGCGGTCATCGACACACAGTTATCTATAGTGGCATACGGCCGCATGGTCCACTCACCAAGCGCGTAAAGCGTCGGAACGGTCTTGTCCGTTGGCAGAATCGCGGTAGATGCCGACGACGCGGTACCCGTAACGCCTCTGACGTTTCTCATCTGCACCGTATAAATATAGGTCTGGGTGCTGGTGAGGCTCGTTGCCGTCCAAGTCGGGGATGACTGCCAGCCGCTGCTGCTGGCTCCGCCGCCACCCAACACCTTGGTGAAGTTGTATTCCACAAGCCCACCCGATGAGACGCCCTTCGTGGCGGTCATTGTGATCGATGTAGTGGAAGCGCCGATCGGGCCATACGCAAATGTCGCCGGGTTCGGAGTAGGCGCTCCGGAGTCTGCCGTCGTGGATACCGTCGCGGGGGCGGACGTGCTGGTCGTGTTGCCCCATCTATCACGCATCATCACCGTATAGGTGTAGCTTGTGCCGGGGGTCAGAGCGCAGTCGGTATATCTGTTGGATGAAATCCATCCCGAGTTGTGCCCGCCGCCGGATGTGCAGGTAAAGTAGTATTCGACGGATCCACTCGCGTCCGTGCCGACATTAGATGACATCTGGATGCTGGCCTCGTCGAGGGCAATCGGTGACTGCAGCCATGTCGGCGGGTTCGGCGTCGGCGCGGTGACGTCAGTCTGCGGAGGTATCGATGTCGTCGAACCCGTATTAGCTGCTATGGCAGTAACCTCTGAAGCGCTCAACGCCTTCACATACACCGCAAAGAGATCAATCTGCCCGGCGAAGTAGTTGCCGGAGTTGCCCTTGCCCAGATAGTTGCAATTGCCGCCGTTCACAGTGTTCGGACCCATCAGGTTGCACGGACGAAGCGCAAAAGCGCCGGATGCGGCTGAAGCGCCATTGACATACAAAGTAACCGTGCCGGACGAGAACGTGATCGCGATATGCGTCCATGTGCTTGCCGGAATGGCGGAAGTGGTCAGCGCTGTCTCCCCGCCCAAGCCGGAGTTCGTGATAGCGAACCTGAGCTGGCTGGTGGAGCCCTTGGCGGTCAGAGTCATATACTTGTTCGCGCCGTCTCCCATCGACCAGATAACCTGGTCGGAGGTTCCGCCGTTCCACTTGACCCACGCGCTGATTGTGCAGTCGACGAAATCGCACACGTCTTTGTGCAGTTCCACATACTGATCGGTACCATTGAGTGAAAGCGCTTTGCCGCGCGCGGTGTTGCCGCTGTCGACAGTCGTCGGCTTGGCTGTACCGCCCATGAGATAGCCGTGGGTAATGCCGTAAGTGTCCTTGGCAAAAATCGGGCTGAAAGTTTCGAAAGTATACTCACAGTAACGCGACCCAATGTCCGGTCTGCCGTCGGCGAAGGATTGATCGATCCCCCACGCCCAGCAAGTGAGCACGCCGTGGTCGATATTGGCGTAGTTCCCCGCGTCACCATCCACGATAGCGTAGCCATCGATGTTCGCCACGCTGTAGTCGCACGCGGCGCCCTTGACAGTCGCATTGGTATGCACCTGGCAGCTGTCCCAGATCATCGCGCGCTCACACACGCGGC
Source organism: Armatimonadota bacterium (assembly GCA_026392045.1). Classification (GTDB taxonomy): domain Bacteria; phylum Armatimonadota; class UBA5829; order UBA5829; family UBA5829; genus JAMCYN01. Next base: position 2,666 of record JAPLCU010000111.1, on the reverse strand, counting down.
CATAATCATAAACCTTGGCGCTACTCTTGACACAGCCCCAGTCACGCACTGTGGCGTTTCCATAGACCTGTGCGCTGTCACTGATCAACGCGTGGCCGCTGACCACGGCGTTGTCTCTTACCTGAGCGTTGTTCCTAACAACCGCATAGTCCTCAATCCTCGCGTTGCCGCGCACCTGGGCGCTATTTAGGACCAGGGTATTCGGCCAGAGGTAGGCAGTAGCATCCACAGTTGCAGTGGTAGCTTTCCAGCCGAGGCCGTTGGCATGCTGAGTCATTCCAGAGTGGCTCTGGGTTGCCGCAGGGTTGGATTCATAAGGCCCGGCTTGCGTATCGACAAATGCAACCTCGAATGCCTGGGGCTGAAGGACCGAATCCATGACCAGTGGACGATCAAACCCGTTGAAACCCAGCATCTTGGGCGTTGCCGCAACAACCAGGTAGAGTAAGTTTTCATCTGCTGAAAGGGTAATGTAGTTGATTCCGCCGTTCCATGCCTTGGAATATCTCGGCTCACCGTTGGTGTTGACGGCCACAAGAGTCGCGCGCCAGTCGGAGCATCGAGCGCCGTCCCAGAGGGGCTGGAAGTTAACGCCGACCTGATAGCCGCCGCCGGACTTGCCCGTCAGAGCGATCGGGATGAAGTCGAACCCGCCCTGCGAAGGAGCATCGCCCCACGCAACTCGATACCATGCGCTCTGGTTGCCGCTTGCCACGCTGCCGGAACGCTTTTCAAGCTCAGAGAACCCGCGTCTGTAATAGTCGCTGTAGAAGTCAGATGTGAGAGGCGCCTGGGGCTTGAACAACTGCTTTCTCTGGAAATCCCACGTGAGAGAGTGAGCGTGGCAATCACCGAGCGCGTCTTTGATGTCATTGAGTGTATCGACCGCGCCGGAAGTATTCAGGCGGGCCATGGCGTCGAAGATATACTCCGGCGGGTTATAGATGCCCTGGTTGCCGTGCCCCTGGGTCATCACGGTATTTATGAACGATGATCCCCACCTGGGGTCGTCCTTGAGGTACTCCAGAAATGGCCAGGCATCGTAGTAGTCGCGGCCGTGAGGCAGTGAGCACGTGTGATTATAGACAGTATTGCCGACTGGCGGGTAGTCGTTGTCAATTTGGAGCTCCAGCCAGTTGGCCATAGCTTCGTGCCACATTCCGTCGTAAGGCGTGTTATTGAAGCCGCCCGCAGTTATAAAGACGGTGTGGCCGTATTCGTGAGGGGTCGCCCCGGAAGGCGGATCGAACCTCAAATAGCTCGGTGGCAATCCAAATATGGGGAATCCACGCCCATCCGCGCCTCCCCATGCGCCTCCTCCCCATAGTCCGGTCCCGTTCATACAGAGGGTATCTCGATACGAGTTTCCGTCCCACCAGGCGGGGTCCGCCGATTGAGCCGGAGCCTGGATACCCATTCCTCCCGAAGCAATGGGGTCGTGCAGAATACGCCACTGGATTTCCAGCATTTGGAGATTTCCCTGCGCCAACTGCTCGCTGACCTCACCGAATGCGCCATTGTTCCCGTCTGCGCGATCCGCATTGCCCCACATAATCTTAATATGGTCACTGCTGCGTGAGTTCACATTGGGGTTGAGGCTGGAAGTTTCCCATGACCAGTTGTTGTCCAGCCATGTTCCCTGAGCGGATACTGCCCCGCAAATAAGTGTCATACATAGACCCGCCATTAAACAGGTCAGCGCGATGCGCGAAGATGCTGTTTGCATTTAGATACTCCTTCTTAATAATATGGCAGCCGCAATTACGCACGACTCACTTACGGCTGCAAGCATAATTTTGCACCCAGCAAGCCAACCGTATAATGCACTATACCACATGATTTGTAAGATTGCATGATTTTTGCAAAAATACTGTTTATTTGAGTGGATTGCCAATTTCTTCATGCCAAATAACAAGGCCAGCGTTGTAACCTACTACAACACTGACCTTTTAACATTCATTAGGTATTCGGCAGAATATCAGAAAACTTCTATTTTCTGAGCCTGGATAGTCTTATCAGCGCTAAGAACACCAGTGACTACAACGGTCTTATCGACAGCAAAACCCGAAGGCTGCGTCAAACCGTTGAAATTCACGGTAATCGGTGTGCCATAGCCATCACTGATGGTAAACTTCGTCCCGTCCACCGGCGTGACCTTACCCCAGACCTTGACTACTTTACCGACAAGATTGGCGTCGGTTAAAGCAGATTTGTTATTCATACCTACCGGCTTGACGAATGTGGCCGAGATGGTATGGTCGGCGATGACATTATTGAATGTGTAGTTTGTCACCGGAATAATCGGTGCACTATCTACATTCATACTCAATATGCCGTAACCGGCAGACGGTGAGAATGTAAATGTCTGGTTTGCGCCATAGTTTACGCTCACAGCTCCGCTTGGAGTAACTGATCCGTTAGCCCCGGCGGATGCCGTGATTGTCTTCGCCACTCCAGCGTTATATAGATTAGCAATCTCGGCTGCGGTAAGCGCTTTGTTGTAGATTCTGAAGTCATCAACCAGACCATCCAGGTGAGGATGAGCGCTTGTCTGAGAATCGCCGATGCGGTTTATCGTGGTGCTTGTCAGGCTGTTCGGGCTCAGGGTCCCGGTAATTTGACCAACCTGAACGCCATTGCGATAGAGCGTGTTAGTGATACCTGAG
>JAPLCU010000017.1 GCA_026392045.1 Armatimonadota bacterium | reverse complement strand
TATCCTTGCAGGGACGTTACTGGTAGTGTTTAAGGGCAACACTACCTCACTGATACCACTATACGCTGTAGGTGTATTTGTGTCGTTTACTCTGTCGCAAGCGGGTATGGCAAGGCGCCTTATAAGATTAAAATCTCATGGGTGGAGGATCTATTCTTCTGTTAGCATCTTTGGCAGCATTATAACTGCCGGAGTTGCATTGATCATAGCGATTACCAAATTTGCAAGTGGACCGAAGTTTGTTCTCTGGGGGGTTCATTTTCCAACCGGCGCATATATAGTCTTGATTCTGATACCTTGTTTGGTGCTGGTTTTCTACAAGATACATCAGCATTATATTGGGGTTGGCGATGAGCTGCGGCTTACCAAGGAGAACTTCAAGGAGCCGGCGCCTGTGAGAACCACCGCGATAGTCTTGACGTCGGGAATTCACAAAGGCGTTTTGCCTGCGTTGGAATATGCGCGTACGCTCTCTCATGATTGCAGAGCGCTTTTTATTGAGATCGACCCGATCGAGACCTCATTGATACGCGACAGATGGGAAGAATTTGGGCTGGGAGTGCCTCTTGTGATCCTGGAATCGCCTTACAGGTCAATATTGGGGCCCACGCTCAAGTACCTTGAAGAGGTAAAGAAGGAAAGACCGGGGAATATAGTTACTGTTGTTTTGCCCGAGTTTGTGCCGGTAAAATGGTGGCATAAACTGCTGCATACGCAGTCGGGTTTCTTCCTGAAGATCATGTTGATGTTCAGAAAAGACATCGTGGTTACTAACGTTCGTTACTATCTGGAGAAGTAATAACACAAGATGATAATCGAAGCTAGAGAAGACACAATAACGCTGCGAGGAGCGATCCAATCCAACATTTGGGCGGCAATCCAAGCTGCTGCTGCGCTGCTTTTGGAGAACCACCCGACTGGGATTATTATCGATTGCTCGGCGCTGGAGAGGATAACTCCAAAGGGCGCTGAGACGTTTGCTGACGCCTCTGAGTATATCACGGAGAAAAATGCCCGCATAGTGGTTGCTGGTCTTGCCCCTGAACTGCTGGAAATAGGCAGATCGGTGGCTGGGGTGCGTTCGCAGTTACCGGTATGCAATACTGTTGAGGAAGCCAGAGCATCATTAAAATTTGAAGAAATTGAACCCGAACGCGGACGGGCCGAAAATGCGGTGGTTGTGCCTCTAATGGGTGATTGGAAGGCTGCTTTGCGGCATGCGTTAAGATTGGCCAAGACCAGCAGCGCGGAAGTTCACATCGTGGATCTTATAAGAGTTCCGCGCACTCTTCCAATAGGCACGCCTTTACCTGAGCGGGAAGCCGACGGTCAGCAGCGCCTGGAAGAAAGCGCGGTATTGTTGAAAGCAGCGGGAGCTAAGCATTTTGAGCATGTTGAGCGGGTAAGGTCTAAATCTGAGGGTTTGGTTGATTTCGTGCATAAGGTTCAGGCAAATTTCCTGGTGCTTAGCATAGACCGAGGCGGCAAGACCGATCCTCACATGGATTCACCTGAGGCAATGGCTCTCTTGGAGGCCGCCGACTTTGAGGTTTCTTTGGTAAAGGGAGCTCACCCGGATCACGAAAAGCCTTCCGTGCGGGTGGTGATACCTGCTGTTGGCGCTTGGGATCATGCTTTGGAGCACGCCTGCAGGCTTGTCTCGGGGGATCATGCCCAGGTTACGGTGGTTTCGATTATCACTATCCCAAGAGCGGAACCCATTGACGCGCCTAAACCGGACGCAGAAGTTGCCGCTTCCGATGCGGCTAAGGAAGCGATCCGCATTGCCAGAACCTATAATGTGCAGGTTGTTTCGGTGGTCGAGCGGGTTCGAGACCCCATTTTAGGGTTTACTAAGTTTGTCTCGGCGCAGGGCTTCGATCTGGCGGTCGTTGGTGTTATGCGCGAGACCACCGGAGACTATCATATCGCCCATTCAATCGCAGATGCTCTGCTGGAAAGCTTGCCTTGTGAGACGGTTTTCCTGCGCACCGGTAAATAGATAATAGGTAAGAGCTCACAAATGATGTGTACAACCTGAGCATGCTGAGCTCCGTCGAAGTATGCGGCTTCGAAGATACGCGTGTCTAAACTTGACCGCACCTTTCGACGGAGCTCAAGATGCTGGGCTGTTTCGTTTTTATCACAAAGATGGAGCTCTTACGATATTAAGGATAATCAATGCAAGACAAAGCGCGCGATGAGTTTGGAAAGCTGGTTGAGACCGTCTCAAAACTGCGGGGGCCCGGCGGTTGCCCGTGGGACAGGGAGCAGACTCACGAGTCCTTAAAGAGATACACAATTGAGGAGACCTACGAGGTCATAGATGCGATAGACAGCGGCAGCCCAGACAAGCTGCGCGATGAGCTTGGCGATTTTATGCTCCAGGCGCTAATGTATGCTGAGATAGCGGACGAGTCCGGTATGTTCGATATAGGCGATGTCTGCCAGACCCTGCGCGAAAAGCTGGTTCGCCGTCATCCTCATGTGTTTTCAGACGTAGAGGTGTCTGGGGTTCAGGATGTTTTGGACAATTGGGAGCAGATTAAGAAAAGCGAGTATGAGCATCGCGTTTCTGCACTTGATGGGGTCCCAAAGAGCCTGCCTGCCCTGATGCGCGCTGAAAAAATCAGCAAGAAAGCCGCCAAAACCGGCTTCGATTGGCCGGATGTTCATTCGATCATTGGCAAGCTCAAGGAAGAGACCCAAGAGCTTGAAGAAGCCATAGACTCGGGTACTGATGCCCAGATCAAGGACGAGATCGGCGACCTCCTCTTCACGATTGTAAATATCGCCAGATATAGACAAATAGACCCCGAGGAAGCCCTGCGCGATATGCTCGCAAAGTTCGTTTACAGATTCGGCAAGATTGAAGATAACGCCGCAGAAACTGGGCGCGATATCAACGATATGACCCTTGAGGAAATGGACCGTATCTGGGACGCCGCCAAACACAACCAATAAGCTTACAGGATATCACGAATAATCCAAGCTGGATTATTATCTGAATATGCAGGCAATTGTGATATCGTCATGGTAATCTGGCATATTGTTCAAGACGCATCTCAGGGCGCCAGTTATACTCATGATGTGTATGCGGAGCGTGTGATTACCATCCACAGTTTGTTTCATTTAATGATGACGGGCTGTAAATGGAAAGGCAGGACAGTATGAAGATAGCCAGTAGGGTTATTGGAGGTGTTTTGTGTCTTCTGTGGGCTGGACAGACTGCCACTTGTGCAGCAGAGCTTCACATTGCACCCACGGGCAAAGACACCAATCCCGGCACCATAAAGAAACCATTTAAGACCGTTGAGCGTGCTCGGGACGCCGTTCGCTCGCTTAAGGCCAAGATCGGACTACCGATCGGGGGTGTCGATATCATCCTGCACGGCGGCCAGTATCTGTTGACCAGGACGATTACGCTTACCCCGCAGGACTCAGGCGCGCCGGGCAAACTGATTCGTTACCGCGCAGCAAAGGGTGAGACTCCAGTGCTGACCTCCGCGAAACCCATCACTGGTTGGCGCAAGTACACTGATGCCAATCCCTCTGTTCAACCATCTGCCAAGGGGAATCTCTGGGTGGCTGATATCGCTAAAGGCTGGCGCTTGCATTTCCTATATGTGGATGGCAAACCGCAAACGGTGGCATGCCTGAGCAAATCCGGCAACTGGCACGAGTGGCCGATACCGATTGCTGTGGGTATCGTTGGTCCCAGTGGACAATCGATGACTCTGCAGCCAGGTCATCTCGACAACGTGCCAAATAATGGCGACTTGGAGATGAACCTGATGCCCGTCCAGTATTGGAATACGCTCTCAGTCATTCGTGATATTGATTCTTCAAAGAACATCTGCAAACGGCACAGCCTCAGTCCGACTACGTTCTGGAAAGACCGATTCTGCGATACCCTCGGTGGTCATGGTTACTATAATCTTCAAAACGCACTCAAGTTCCTGACCCAGCCCGGCGAATGGTGCGTGGACAGTGCACAAGGTAAGGTCTATTACTGGCCGATTGATGGCACGATGAAAGGCAAAAAAGCGTGGGCGCCAAATCTGTATCGACTGATGCAATTCAACGGTAAAAATGATGGCGAAACGCTGGTACATCATATAGAAATCAGAGGCTTAACCTTTACCTGCACCGACCGGCTTCCTGAAGATAAGTGGCCTGAGGAGTGGGTCAAACGTCAGGCTGAGCTGCCGGATGCGATGGTCTTTCTTGAGGGGATCGCTGACTGCACTTTAGAAAATAACACTTTCACCTATTCGGGCTCATATTCCCTGGCGCTGCAATATTTTGCGCAGCGTATCAAGGTGATCGGCAATGAGATGGGCTATTCCGGCTGCGGCGGAGTGCAATTGCAGGGCTACGGTCCTGGCAAAACCGACATTAATCGTGACAATATCATTCATCGAAACTATATCCACCACACCGGAAGCGGAGGCTACCGACATTCGGCGGCAATTACACTTTTTCAAAGCGGCAATAACGATATTTCTCTAAACTGGATCGATAACGTGCCCTACGCAGGTATCCAGATTGCAGGCGCGGGTTTCAGCGAATTTGGCCCAGGCAAGGTTCAGGGCGCATGGGATTCTTACGGTAACTCTGAGGCGATGTACAGGGTTCGCTGGAGCGAATTACCGCAAGGCCAAGAAACTGTTTTCACACGCGAAAGCTTCAAGCCTTATCTTCACTCCCGCAACAACAAAATCAGGAATAATAGGCTGACCAGCTTTATGAATGGCATGTGTGACGGCGGCGGACTGTATTCGTGGGGCTGCGGGCTGGGAAATGTTTGGGATGGTAACCTACTGCAGCGAGATTTCAAACTGCCTGGTGATAACGGATGCCTCTCCATATACATGGACGATTGCGTCGATGGCGCGATCCTTACCAACAACATCTCCTGGAACCAACACAGCGCTTACTGCTATAACAAGGGCGCCAATACTTGGAAAGACAATATCAGCTCTACGGAAAAACCCGCCAACTTCGACGCACGATTGATAGAACTCACTACCCAAGCAAAAGCAGAAGGCGGTTGGCCTGGTAAAGCACACTCTTTGACTGAGGTGAATGCAAAGTGAATGTGGCAAGCACACAAAGAATTGAAGAACTCTTGCGAATGACGGCAATCATATTGTGCGCGGTGTGTGCGTGTCTGACGCCCGCGCGGACGGCGCGTGCTGCGGCTAGTTCGATTGATGATTATAACGTGGTCTTTGAATCGCCGTGCAAGGACTACCACGGCGCAATGCCGTTGGGTAACGGAGATATCGGCATCAGCGCGTGGGTCGAGGAGAATGGCGATTTGCTCTTCTATATAGGCAAGACCGATGCCTATGATGACAACAACCGCTTGCTGAAACTCGGACTGGTGCGCGTAAAGCTCACACCCAGCCTTGTGACTCCGGGAGTGCCCTACCGCCAGGAACTAATGGTAGGCAGCGGAGAGTTCATAGTCAAGGCAGGAAAGCCCGGTGAAGACACGACGATTCGGCTTTGGGTGGATGCCAATCAGCCTGTGATTCACGTCGACGTTCAGAGCAAAAGGCTGCTAATAACACGAGTCTCATTCGAGACCTGGCGGACCAAAGAGCGAAAAATAGAAGGCCAGGAACTGGCCATGGGGTTCGGCGATCCAATACGCCCCGACTACAACAATGTGCCGAGCCCACTTCCGGCAATTCAGTATCCTGATACCATCCTCTCAAATCAGAAGAATCGTATAGTCTGGTACCATCATAACACCCGTTCTGCCTGGTCGGCTACTATGAAGAATCAGGGATTGCAGACCGTTATGAATGGAAATCTTGATCCGCTGTTGGACCGGATATTCGGCGCAGTCATCGCCGCCAAAGAAATGGTTAGCGAAAGCGACACGCTGCTCAAGTCAACCACGCCGCGCCTGGAGCACAAGATCGAAATCTGCGTTATGACGCAGTTGCGTTCAAAACCGCAGTGGTGGAAGACGGTGCTGGAAGGCGCCATCGCCAAGAGTGAGAAGGTCGATCCGCAGAAGGCGCTTGAGGCTCATAGAAAGTGGTGGCGCGATTTCTGGAACCGAAGTTGGATCAACGTCAGCGGTGCACCGGATGCCCAGTCCACAACACAAGGATATGTGCTGCAACGCTACCTCACTATCTGCGGAGGCCGGGGCAATGCACCGCTAAAGTTCAACGGCTCTATCTTTACATTGCCCAGGGAATACGACGCCGATTACCGCCGCTGGGGCGGCGCTATCTGGTTCCAGAACACCAGACTGCTTTACTGGCCAATGCTCGCAGCTGGTGACTTCGACGCCATGCAGCCGTTCTTCCGCACCTATCTATCTGCTCTGCCTCTGGCGAAAATGCGGACCAGTATTTACTACAACCATGACGGCGCGTTCTTTCCCGAGACAATGTATGCGTGGGGTGCCTACAGCAGTGTAGATTACGGTTGGAATCGTGACAAAGAGCCAATCGGTTTTGCTACCAACCCATATATCCGTTCTTACTGGTCGGGCGGGTTGGAGCTTTCTACGATGATGCTTGAATACTACGCCTACTCGCAGGACAAGAAGTTCGCAACCGACATTCTGCTGCCGTTGGCATCGGATATCGTCAAGTTCTACGACAAACACTACAAACGCGATGCAAATGGCAAGATCCGTTTCGAGCCCGCGCAGTCTTTGGAAACGTGGCATACTGCGCTTAACCCCCTGCCGGAAATCGCGGGGTTGAAGTGTGTTCTCACTCGATTGCTCGAACTGCCCGGCAATCTGACCACGGCCGCTCAGCGGTCTGAGTGGAAGCGTATGCTTGGCGAGCTTCCTGAGTTGCCTACGAAGACTGAGGGTGGCAAGGCATATCTGCTGCCGGCTGAGAGCTTCTCAAACTCCATGAACGCCGAAAACCCGGAGCTGTACGCTGTATTTCCTTACGGATTGTTCGGTGTCGGCCGGGACGATCTTGAGATCGGGCGGGAGACATATGCCCGCCGTCGCAATCCTGGAAATAATTGTTGGTGGCAGGATGATATTCATTCAGCATACTTGGGCATGGCCGGGGAGGCTCGCAGCAAGGTGGCTGGCCGATTTGCCAATAAAAACGCAGATTTCCGCTTCCCGGGAACCTATGGGCCTGGCTTAGATGAACTGCCGGACATGGACCATGGAGGAGTCGGAAGAATCGCGCTGCAGTCTATGCTTATGCAGCCCGTGGGAGACAAAATCCTGCTGTTCCCCGCTTGGCCGAAAGAGTGGAACGTTGAGTTCAAGCTGCACGCCCCCAGGCAAACCATCATTGAGGGTGTATACCGAAACGGCAAGGTGGAGCAACTGAAAGTCGTTCCTGCGTCGCGAGCAAAGGACGTGGTCAAGATGGACCCGCAGTAACGAGAGTTCGGGTTGCTTCGGAATTCTGCAGGCCGAAGCACATCTCACGTCACTAACAATATGCGTCAGGCATTAACTCGACGGACAGTTCTGCCGTTCGAGAACGACTCCATTGGGAGGGAATTCTTGAGCAATATAAATATACCTCGTTTGATACTCCTCGCGCTCGCTGGAGCTGTGGCGGGTTTGATTATATTCGCGATATATGATCCATCAATGGTTCGGGAAGAACATTCGGGACTCGGCGCCTCTGGCATCGGCGAACTGTTCAGTTCCGGAGCCATTCTCGGGTTTGCTTTGGCTTCTGCCATCGGCGGCATGCTGGCGCTCGCGAACGAACTCGGAATGCATCTTAAACGGATGGCAATCCGAACAATCGGTGCAATTGCCATTGACCGCAGTTAGATTCTGATGTATCATTCGCAGTACAATCTAATATTACAAATAATTGACAACAGTAGGAACGTCGGTGAAACTATATCGAAGTGGAATGCTATGTTTACTTCTCGTGGCGTTGTTTTCTGCATGCGGGGCTGCATGGGGCAGAGCGCTTTTCCAAGATGATATCGGCACATGTCTTGCGCAACGCGATGGAAGCAGGGTCACACTGTCATGTGAGGAAATTATTTGGCCAGGGAAAAGTGGAAAATCGTTCGCAATCAAAGAATTTGGTGAACCACAACCCGCACTTGGGCATGCCCGCTTAGTTGTGGTAAGCACACGGCCTCTACCGGTTTCAAAATACTGGAGCTGTGATCTTACAGGTATTCTCTCTACGTTCTCTGGCTTCTCCAGAAATGGGGCCGCGATCAGCCAAAGAGTTCTTATCGTTACCCCTGAGAGTGTGGCTATCTACTGCGACTCAAAGGGCAGGCCATTCTTGTTTCCTACGTTCAAAGGTTTTGGAATTGAATGGCGCAATAAACGGACGCTTGCTGAACTATCTGGCGCGAGTGGTATCAAAACGCCAAGTGTATTGGCAAGTGATGCGGGTAGTTTTCCTTCAATGCCTGATTACATGGAATCTGAAACCACACCCGTTTACTGCGCAACTATTGCCGATGCTGAGGCTCTTTACGTTACTGGGGAGCGAAATTTGGTCGAACTTCAATGTCGCCCGTTCAGCGACGCAACAGCAACCCAGTTCACCCTTGGACAAGATGACCCGACTGATAGTGTTACCGTGTATTATTCTGGTTCATCCAGCTTGTTAAGTGGTAGAATCAAAAAGATTGTCGGGACCATCCAGAAGGATACTTCCAATAATTACTGGATAGAAGTGGATTCCGGCCCTAATTGGCAAATAGGTGATTCTATTGGTAGCGCACAAAGTGTAAAGAGTGGCAGTATCGCTTGGGCAAAAACATTCCCAGATGGTACGACGTTACCTACAGACGGCAGAGCACATGCTTTGGAAGCAAAACATGTAGCATGGTGTGATGGTAGCAATATCTATATTGAGGAAGCTGATCGTAGTTGCGGAATACTCTTGTCATCAACTCCTCCGCCTGATGATAATCCATACATAGCCACTATCGATGGAACAATATACAATCCCACAGATGGTAGTGAGGCTCTCATCTCGGCGTCCACGACATATTCGTCTACTGCGAGTGCATTGCGTCCTTTGGGTATGAATCATAAAAGTTTGTCACAAGAACTTAGTCCTTCTGGTCTGCTGTTACGCATCTCAGGCAAGGTTACTGCCATAAATTCTACAGATGGCTATATATATCTTGACGATGGTTCCAGGCTACTTGATGGCACTCAGACAGATAGTGCGGATAACGTTGGCATAAGGGTTCTTTATGTTGACGATTACTACCCAGCTGTCGGTGACTTCGCCATAATCAATGGGCCATTGGCAGTATCATACGATAATGGAGCCGATACATATGTCAAATGCATCAGGAGTAATGGACTGTTGGATGCGACTCTATTTCCTTCTCCCGCTCCGGAAAACCTAACCGCAGTGGCCGGTAACGGTTTTATTGACTTGTCCTGGCAAAAAATGAATGCGGCTAATTTCTATATATACCGCTCTAGCTCAGAGACTGGTACATACGCCAAGATCGGAGAAGCATCAGGAACAGGTTACCGCGATACAACAGTTACTAATGCGGTTACCTACTGGTACAAAATTTCTGCGGTTAATGGAAGCACTGAGAGCACAAAAGCTGGACCTGTGAGCGCGGCAGCTTCGACTTCAGCCCCGATAGTATCAATAAATAGTGCAGTAATTGATACAAACGGATTGCTTACATTGCAATGCACTGGTTCGTGTTCGGCCGGTGAACCAGCATACACGCTAAGCGTAGATGATGAAGTGGTTTGGACATTTTCCCAAAGCGAAATTTCAAGCATCGTATATGATACCAGCCAACTGCCAAATGGTAATCATAATTTTGAGCTGGCAGCCAATTATGGGGATTATTGTGCAGTTGCATCGCAGAGCCTGAATGTGCAGAACTTCATATCGCAGTTTAACATGCCAGATGACATGTGCGGTCTTCAGCCCATATCAGCAAATTTCCAAACATCAACAAGTTGGACGTTAACTATCAGTCAATCAGGATCAACTCTCTACTCAACGAGTGGTTCAGGAACGTCTATGGAGGTATCCTGGGACGCTGGCTCCACCTCTGGTGAGTTCAACGTCACTCTGGCTGCTAATGGTCGTACACGCAGTGTGAAGAGCAGAAAGAGCAGTCCCCCTGGGGGCGACTATTATGCTTGGTCTTCATTATCCATAGCAGACGGGAATTCTAGCTTGCAGCAGGGCTTCGCATACATGGCTCAATATGCAGCTAATGCGTGGTTTCCTAAATATGGTGTCTCTATCTACTCTGGCATGCTCAGTCATGATAGCGATTGGAAAGATGTGGCTATAGACGATGTATTAAATGGGAATATACGTTGCAACAATCTGGCAATCGCGGCACACGGCATTGCTCAAGCCAGCGATCAGAAGAACCCATTATGGCAAGGTGTAATTTGCGGACATTTTCCGAGTAGCGTTAACGTGTCAGGTCTAACAGCGTTTGTCAACGTTACAGGGCGCATACCTGGCACATGGACAGCAGTTGGCCCTGCAATTGGGAACACCATAGACTGGGACCCTGCTACTGGACGACTCTCTAACTGGAACAGCAACCGTAAACTCCGGTTCGTATATATTGCTGCATGCAAAGCAGGACAAGGGATCTTCAGTCTTGCATTTGGAACTCCTCGTGGACGCTATCCTGGCAAAGGTCGTGCATTCTTAGGATTCAAGGATGTAGTCTACGGTGCTCCTCTGATGAATTTCTGCGATAAGTTCTGGAGTGAATGGTCAAAGTCTAATATCACTGTAGCACGGGCAGCCACCAATGCATACTGGTATGTGAAGAAGAAAGATAAGCGAATAATGAACTATGTTCTTCACGGAGACCCGAACCTTTTGATCAAGTAGTATCGTCAATAAGATAAGTCGAGCCAGGTGGCTCGACTTATCTTCTATTTGGAGGCACATTATGAAACGTGCACTATTGTTATTATTGTGCGTAGTAGCTTTACTTTCCGGCTGCACCAGTCAAAAGAAAAACGTTGCAGCAAAACAACCCTCTGATGTTATAGATCGTGATTTTGTAGCTCACATTAGTAAGACAAGTGACCCCTATGTATTTGAAGTCACAATCAAGAAAGTGAACTCCAAAGTAGATAAGCAGATCAGTGGCTTGGGAGGGATGGTTGATCTAACATTAACAAATAGTTCAGGAAAGAAGTTCGCTACAGACCAGCCCTGGGATGGCGCAAAGTATGCGAAGGAGGTAACTGAAGTATTTGAGTGGCCAAGAAAAGCCAACGTTACTTCTTTAACGGGCAAGGTCAAGTTGATCAAGACTAACCTACCTCCAGGGACTTATACGATCGAGCCACGTGCACGGTTTTCTGAATCTGGAAAAGATCGGCTCAGTGGGCCATGCCCTGATGGTGGAACAGTCTCTATTCCTGCTGGAAACAGCGTGGAAATAGTGCTTTAGAAGGCGTGCATTGCCATTATATGAAGCAAGCTTTATTCCTGACGCGGGTCAAGTAGATGACTACTGAACCGTCGAACGCGGCAAAGATAGGGCCGTAATAAGTCTTTGATGAGGCGTACGCCGAAGTCTCGCCCAAATACGACGATCATATTTAGTTATTCCGGGAAACCCTTTTCCCGAAACCGCTGGCTATAAAGCCAAACCCCGAAACCCTCAGTCTCATTCCCTTTCCCCGCCATCGGACTATCAGACCATCAGACCATCAAACCAGCATGCTAAAATCGTACTGTTTAAGCAAAGGGAAAATGTCCCCTTAACTGCAAAGGGATTTTGTCCCCTTTGGCTTTATTGGGTTTATCGCTTTTGTTGCTGAAACGGAAGTTTGGTGGGACGGCAGTAGCCGTCCCATTTCCGTATTCAGCCCCTC
>JAPLCU010000175.1 GCA_026392045.1 Armatimonadota bacterium | reverse complement strand
GGGACATTTTCCCTTTGCAGTTAACAGGGGTCAAATTCGCTTTGCATAGACACAATAGAATTGCTATATTGACCAATATGCCGAGCGGATGGTATAATTCTGGAGTGCTAAGGGTTGCGGGTCGGTAACTCAGTGGTAGAGTATCGCCCTTTTAAGGCGAGAGTCCTGGGTTCAAATCCCAGCCGACCCACCAATTGGCATCGAGTAATGAGTATCCACAAATATAGCGAGCGTATGCCGCTGTTTTTTTGTCCTCAACTTTCCACACTTCAAGCCACATCCGCTCAGCTATTGCGTCTTAGCTAACAGAAGTGTAATATCTTCAAGAGTACACAGCGCATGTGCGCGTGTGCCAATTTGATTTTGGAAAGGACGATGTTTATGAGATCCACATTTAGGACCGGGCTTTTGTGCGCAGGTATACTTGCTGCATTTTCACTGCCCGGCGCTGCGCAATCGATGCGTGTAGAAGTAGTCGACAGACCTGATACTACGCAATCGAACAAATACTACGATGGAAATCGTGCTCCTTTACTTCCAAGCCCGCTTATCAAGCTCCCATTCGGAGCAATCAAGCCGCTGGGATGGCTTCGAAAGCAATTAGAACTGGAAGCTGACGGCTTCACAGGCCATCTGATTGAAATCAGCCCTTATTGCAATAAGAACAACAACGCCTGGCTTAACCCCGAGGGTATCGGTGATGCCTGGTGGGAAGAAGTTCCGTATTGGCTGAGAGGTTTCACGGCGCTGGGCTATGTATTGGACGATCAAAGAATTATTGCTGAAGCTAAGCTGTGGATGGAAAACGCCATTGCCAGCCAAACTGAGTTCGGCTACTTCGGCACGCAGGGCAACTTGATGGGCCCAGTGCAGCCGCCTGTTCCTGGCGAGCTATTGACCACAGCCGACGGTAAACCAGGCCTTGATGGTGAGTATTTCTCAGACGCTGAATTCAAAAACTCTGTGCTAAAGCGTGTAGACCCCAACATTGATTTCAATTGGGGCGAGAAAGCGCCTGCGGATGGCATACCGAATAAAGAGTGGACCGCTCGCTGGACCGGCTTTATCACAGTCAAAGAGACCGGCGACTATACTTTTTCCATCAGCCCGGATGATGGCGGCAGGTTGTGGATAAACAACGAGCAGTTGGTAGACTTCTGGCGCGTTGGTGTGCAGATGACCAAGATGGCTAAGGCCATTAAGTTGGAGGCTGGCAAGAAATATCCTATTAAGATTGAATATTGGCAGGCAGCCGGTGGGGCTGCATGTCGTTTTGGCTGGAAAATGCCTGGCGCTGAATATGACCCTCGCGGCGGCGCCCCGGATTTCATGCCGAACATGAGCATGATGTATGCCCTGCGCTCCTATTATGAATATACGGGCGACAAGCGTATTATCGGTATGCTGACCAATTACTACAAGTGGCAACTGAGCGTGCCTGACAATAAATTCTTTGCTGGCGGCTGGCAGTGGCCCCGTAACGGCGATAATATGGACAGCGTCTACTGGCTTTACAACATCACCGGCGACAAGTTCCTTTTAGACCTCGAAGAAAAGCTCATGAGGACAGGAGCCAGTTGGATGTCTGGCAAAGTTGGCGGCGGCCATAACGTAGACTACTCTCAAGGCTTCCGCAAGCCTGCGCAGTTCTACCAGCAATCCAAAGACCCGAAATATCTTGCGGCGACCGAAGGTAACTATGACAGTATGTATGCCGTTTATGGTCAGGTACCAGGTGGAATGTTTGGCGGCGACGAGTTCGCCAGACCCGGCTACACAGATCCCCAGAACGCAATTGAGACCTGCGGCGCAATTGACATGATGCTTTCCCAGGAGACTCTGCAGGGGATTACCGGTGACCCAAAATGGGCTGACAGGTGCGAGGATGTTGCATTCAATACCCTTCCAGCGTGTTTCACATCTGATCTTAAGGCGTTGCGTTATCTTACATCGCCTAACCAGACAAACTCCGACAAGCGCAGCAAATATCCTGTTTTGGCTGATGGCGGTCCGATGCAGGTTATGGACCCATATAGCCATAGATGCTGCCAGCACAACTCCGGTATGGGTTGGCCTTACTTCACACAGCATCTTTGGCAGGTAACTCCTGATAACGGAATTTGCGCCGTGATGTATTCACCCAGCAAGGTTTCCGCAAAAGTCGGCGACGGCACCAAAGTGATCATCACTGAAGACACGCAATATCCGTTCGATGGCAAGATTTCGATCAGCATGGCTACCGCGAAGTCGGTGAAGTTCCCGCTCTATTTCAGAATCCCCGCGTGGTGCGATAAACCGGCGTTCAAGGTAAATGGCAAGGCGATTAAGGCTGATGCAAAGCCTCTTTCTTACGTTATGATCGAACGCACATGGGCAAATAACGATAAGGTCTTGGTCGATTTCCCCATGCTGATAAAGCTCAGAACATGGGCAAAGAACAAAGATGCCGTGTCAGTTGATCGGGGGCCTCTTACATTCTCCGTCAAGATCGCTGAGAAGTATGTTCCTTATGAGCCACAGCGAAAATGGGCGGCTTGGGAGATTATGGCTGATAGTTCGTGGAACTATGGTCTGGTAATCGATAAGAACAACCCGAACAAATCATTCAAGGTGGTCACGAAGCCCTGGCCGGCAAGCGGACAGCCTTTCAGGTGGGATGCGGCTCCTGTTGAGCTTCGGGTCAAGGCGAAGAAGATCCCGAATTGGACCGAAAACCTCTGGGGCACAATTGATAAGCTCCAGCAGAGCCCGATTAGCTCCGATTCTCCTGTCGAAACTATCTCGATGATTCCGATGGGTGCAGCCAGGCTCAGAGTTTCCGCCATACCCGTGATTGGTAACGCACCGGACGCCAAGAAATGGATCGCATTTGAGGAGCCGATTTCGTCAGCCACGCATCCGGCATTCCCGATTGCGGCAATGTACGACGGCAAGGCGCCTGAGAAGTCTTCTTTGATTCAAGGTAGGACGTTCTCAGCGTTTGCATGGTGGCCGGAGACCAACGGCAATGAATATGTCATCAGCAAATTCGATGAGGCCAAAGATATTTCCTCATGCGAAGTGTTTTGGTATGCCGATGATGATGCCACTGGTAAGATTGATTCATGGACTTTGCTCTATAAAGATGGCAATGGGTGGAAACCTGTTGCAAATCCCAGCGGCTACGGACGCGAAATGGACAAGTTCAACGTGGTTACATTCGATAAGGTGAAGACCACTGCTATTAAACTTCAAGCCAGGCTGGGCGGACGCTCTGGCGGCATTTACGAGTGGCGGATAAAGTAGTTTTATGCTTCGGGACTGCTTTTCGTCCCGA
>JAPLCU010000083.1 GCA_026392045.1 Armatimonadota bacterium | reverse complement strand
TCAATAGAGAATTGGATAAAAATAAACCTAACCAGCGTTAGCCGAACTGAGAGCGACTAAATTAATAACGCAATATTGTATCCGACCGCTCGCCTCCGCCAGCTTCTTATGGCAGCGACGTCGGCTCGCTGGTTAACGCCTCCTTGCCGGAGAAGAGTAATTAAAATATTTGTTTCAGAATCGGACGTATATACTTGACAACCGATTCCATAGAGAAACAACTCATAACTCATAACTCATTTGTGCGTATGACTGCGGGAACTTAGGTCAACTAAAATCGCAGTGTTTGATAAGGCCGCCGTTCCCGCAGCATAGCCGAACTCAACTCATAACTCAAAACTCAAAACTCATAACTTCTTTTATTGGCAGGTAAGTTTATTTGATATCTAATACTGACAATGATCGCGTCATATTCGACACGATCGCTATAATTGGTGTGGGGCTCATTGGCGGTTCGCTTGGTATGGCGGCGAAACGCAGGGGCCTCGTGCGTCGTGTTGTAGGAATTGGGCGCACCGAGCAGAAGCTGATGCGCGCGCAGATCCTTGGGGCGATAGATGACTACTCATTGGACATGGAAACCGGTGTATCTGATGCCGATCTAATAGTGATCTGCACTCCGGTTCGAATGGTGGTTCCAACTCTGGAACTCATCGCTGCGTCGCTGAAACTCGGCGCGATTGTGACCGACGTGGGCAGCACCAAGCGCGAGATCGTCGAGCACGCTGAAGCGGTGATGCCGGAAGGACGTTATTTCGTCGGCGGCCACCCTATGGCGGGTTCTGAGCAGGGCGGAGTGGAATATGCGGAGCATGACCTGTTTGTCGACGCTACGTATGTAGTAACCAGTTCGGCCAAAATCGACCTCGAATCTCTCGGCAAAATCACGGCGCTTGCGGAGGGGATAGGCTCAAGAGTCGAGATTATGAGCCCTGATGATCACGACGCCTCCGTAGCAATCATCAGCCACCTGCCGCACGCTATGGCGGGGGCTCTATTGAAAACCGCCGAGGATGCCCAGCGCGAGTCGCGTAAGACATTCAACTTAGCCGCTGGCAGCTTCCGAGACCTCACCCGCATCGCCGGCAGTTCGCCCGAACTCTGGCGCGATATATGCGTGACCAATACAGATTCGCTGGGCGAAGCAATAACCCGGTTCCAAAGTTACTTAGAAGAATTCAAGGCCGCGCTTGCATCGGGCGACGAAGAAGGCATAAGGCGCTTTTTTGAGCAATCGAGCGAGATCAGGCAAGCATATTTGAGAATGGCGAAATGAATAAACCAATAATAGCAATAGATGGCCCCGCAGGCGCCGGCAAGAGCACGGTTGCGCGGATGGCAGCGGACAAGCTTGGATATCTATATATAGACACCGGCGCAATGTATCGCGCGGTGGCGTATAAAGCGCTGCAAGCAGGGACTCCTCTTTCAGACCCCGCGAAGATTGCGCATATAGCCCGTAAACTTGATATCCACTTCGAAATGATCGAAAATGAGCAGCATATCTTCGCGGACGGTGAGGACATCACTCTGGCTATACGCACGGCAGATGCGACGCGTCTGTCGTCCCCCGTAAGCGCCATTGCGGGCGTGCGCAAGCGCCTTGTAGACCTACAGCGCAAGATGGCTGAAAACGGGGGGGTTGTGATGGAAGGCCGAGATATCGGCACGGTAGTTTTCCCGGACGCAGAGGTCAAGATTTTCCTGACAGCATCGGTTACGGCCCGAGCCCAGCGCAGAGCAGACCAGCTCAAAGAGATGGGAATGAAGTCGGATATAGAGCAAATCGCCGCCGACATCCGCGAGCGCGACCTGCGAGACAGCTCCCGCAAGCACGCCCCATTGAAACAGGCTCCAGGCGCATCATTGGTCGAAACAGATAACATGACCGTGGAACAAGTCGTTGACGGGATAATTGCAATACACAATAAAATGGTGGCCGCCTGATGCTCTTCTGGATAGGGGCGAATATTGCAGCAATGATATGCCGCATCTTCGGACGCTGGCAGGTAATCGGAAAAGAAAACATCCCCAAGACAGGCGGAGCGCTCCTCTGCGGCAACCACGTCAGTTACATGGACCCCCCTGCCCTTGGCGCCAGAGTCGGCAGGCGAGTTCATTTTATGGCCAAGATCGAGCTTTTTCAGATACCTGTCTTTGGCTTTATAATAAGAAAAGTTGGCGCCTTTCCGGTCAAGCGCGGCACAGCAGACCGCGGCGCACTCAAGCAAGCGATAGAATATCTTCAAAATGGCGAGGTAGTGGCGATGTTCCCAGAGGGCCAACGCAGCCTTGGCCGCGGACTTCAACCGGCCGAAGCTGGCGTGGGCATGATAGTCTTGCGCGCGAAAGCGCCCGTCATCCCGGTTGCGCTTATCAATTCAGATAAACTCTTTCCCCCGCACTCGGCGTTTCTTCACTTCACCAAGCTAAAAGTAGTCTATGGGAAACCAGTTAAGCTCGACGACCTATACGCGCAGGGCGGCCGCGAGGCTATAGAAGAAGTGGGCAAGCGAATTATGGCAGCTATTGGGGAACTGATGGAGAAGCATAAGGACTGAGGACTATCCCAGCATCCTGAGCATACACTACCCCAGCATCCTGAGCATACACTACCCCAGCATCCTAAGCTAGCACTACCACAGCATCCTAAGCTAGCACTACCCCAGCATCCTAAGCTAGCACTACCCCAGCATCCTA
>JAPLCU010000132.1 GCA_026392045.1 Armatimonadota bacterium | reverse complement strand
GCTTTTGTAGTTAGATATTTCGGGACACCCTTGTCCCGAAAACTCAGTATATGGGAATGTATCGGGACATGGTGTCCCGATACAACTACAAGTACAGTTAATTGACGGGTTTGACCATCCACGACATTCTATCGTATTGACCCGTGGTGGGGTAGAATGGCGGCGGGTCGGTCGCCAACCTGGGATCATATTTATAGTCTTTGGCATATCCATGGTTAACTATGCCACCACTTATTGTGCCAACGGGGCCTCTGGCGCTTTGAATAAGGCCTCCTAGCACTTTCAGAGTACCTGTGCCACCTGAATCGTAGCTGTTTACTTTGATACTGCCATCAACAGTGGAGCTTCCGGCGATCATTACTGCGTCAATTTCGCGGTTTGGGTGGTTGCCGGAGGTGTCAGCCGCGATTATTATGTCTTGTCCGACCAACCCCAGCGTTCCTGCCCGCAGATTCTCATATGCGGTGCTGGCTAAGGTCTTATCGGGTTTGTGTTGGTATACTATGTCGCCTGTTATGGTAATATCTTTGCTTGCGTTTGTATCTGTGGCTATTGTGAAGGCATTACGCTGAGTAATCGCGCCATTAGCAACGGTGTTGTCGGCTATAGTACCGCTTAGAGCTGTGATATTGCCTGTGCAGTAAATAAGGCCATTTGATAGTGAGGCGGCGGAGGTTGGGCTGCCAGTTCCTAAACCTGTGCCGGATGCCGTTGTTGTGCCTGTTGCCTTATTGTATGTAACAACTGTAGTCTTCACCGTTGAAGAAACAACTTGTGTGACGGTCAAGACCTGGTTGCCTGATCCATCTACAGACATTGTGACTGTGGAATCGCCTTGTATAAAGACTCCCCCGTTAGAACCTGCCCGGAGATAAACTCCAGAAGTAGTCGCTGGGAAGCCCGAGGTTGCGCCCCAAGCGGCCTCTTTTTGCGCGCTTGTGGATGGCGGAAGGACTATTTTGGTTACTCCCAGTTTATATCCTTTACTGCCATTCAAATATACCTTTCGGAAAGTATCCTCGGTAGTTGGAGTACTAGGGGAGTAGTTAATGCTTGTTCCTGAGGCGGTTATATTATCCATGAAGATGGGCCGCGTTGGAGTATTGCTTGACCATCCTGAGTAGTCGATATTAAAGTTGCTGCCGCCGGAGTTGTTGCTGTGCATAGGACCATCAATAAGGTCCTTTGAGTTCCACCATATGTTGCTGCCAGAGGTTGATTTTTCTCGGTCAGTGAAGTATGCATACTTACCGAATGTAGCCTGCTTGACCACTATTTCCACTTTGCCTGACACCGTACCCGTTGTTCCTATAGAGGTAATCTTATAGGTCTTTAGGAACACGTTCGGGTTATTGGAGTCTGGGCTGATCGTTACGATCGGGACTTCGCCTGTCGATACCGGTGGCGCTGTGATGTTGAAACTAGTTGTGCCGGAGGGAGGATAAGCCTGAGATTTCAAATAAAGCGTGCCATATTCGGCTCCGGATTCAGCTATATTGAGTGCTTTTGCCCTGAGCTGCTGTAGGTTGTTGAGGTGCATTGCGTTAGTGGTTATAACCAATACTCCTGTGGTTAGAGCGGTTATCAGGAACAAGGCAAAGATCACGACGATCAGCATTGCCCCGCGATTGCCGCAATCGAGCCGCCTGAAGGATGCAGGCTGATGAATTGTAAACCTGGCTTTATTATTTCTCATAGCAAATTCCTTCATCAGTAGTTTCTCAGATATACAACGCGCTGCGTGAGCTGCGTTTCTACATAGGGTTTATTTTGGTTCGTAATCTGCTCTTTGGTTGTGACTGTGATCTTGATGGATCTGGAAGTGTCCCATCTAAGCAACAGGGAACTGACGTTATTCTTGATGATTCGTTTGCCGTCTTTATCGTCTCGCCAAAGGTATGTGCCTGTCCTGCCTGTTTCGCCAGTGGCGTCTGATATGTAGTAGTCTGTCGTGTTAACTGTATCAATCTGTGATCGGTCGTAATAGTCTTTGTCCTGCACTGTGATGGGTGGCTTGATGTTGAGTCTAACTCCATCTGTTGTAAGATTGGTTGAAGGGATGATATTGTTTTGGGTGTTTAGTATATCTACGGTTTTTGCTTCCCGCACTTTGTTGACGATATCTTGCATAGCCATCACAGCGCTTGTATCTGTATCGACCTTTGCCGATTCAGATTGATAGCAGCGCATGGTGGCGATCATCATCGATACGGTCGCGACAAGAACCATTGTCATGATCGAAAGACTCATCATTACTTCGAGCATCGTGAATCCACGACGATTTCCCATTGTTCTCATGATGTCACTCCACGTTGGAAATATATGCGCTAAGGGTTACGTTGCTGTCGGTGGTTCGGTGTGCTCCAGCTCGCCACGATATGCTCACTGTGATCATCTTTACCTGGTCATTCGATGCATACGTTGTGATCGTAATCCTAGATGTTGGGTTTTTTAGATAGTCCGTGACCTCGTCCACCGTCGTGAAACTGAAAGGCGATATATTGGGGCTGGTGTCGATTACACCGGCATCATTAAGCTCAGTATAGTTTAGTCTGCCAAAGCCGTATGCCCTGAGTTGGTCGATTTTGTGCTGACAGAGGCTTATAGCCTGTGCATATTGGCCATTTACTTCAGATGAAGACTTTGCCATGATTACCGATGTGGCAAAAATGAGCGTTAAGAAAGTGAACACAAGCAACCCAATAATGACCTCCATAAGGGAAGTGCCACGGTTGGTGATTGTAAAAGACCTATGTGAGTTTATAGTCTTAGTTTTGCTTCGATTCATTAAATATTACCTGTCTATCAGAAATCGAGAAGCATCTATAGGTATGTTATTCCTTGCAGGCGCAATTAGCCGTGCTCGTATTGATGCCTGTTTCTCATATTCTATTATCGGCAGAGGAGGCAAAAACTATAATCTATTGGGACATTGCTTTACTATGAAGATGGAGGCGATGTTTACCGATGATTCAAAATAGAGACTTGGAATAACAGCAACGAACTTCGGGTTTCTTTGCAGTTGGCTAATATCATGGAGGATACCTATGAGCGTAGAGCGTACTGGTAGTGATGCAATGCATCAGATGTGTGAGCAGACTGTGGAGGCGCTTGTTACTGCTGCCGGGCAGAGAGACAAGACCGCTGAGGGGCATAGCCAGCGAGTGTGCCGTTACAGTGTGGCCATCGGAAGTGTGATTGGTTTGTCCGATGTTGAGCTTTCAAACCTCAAGCATGCTGCAAGTCTACACGATATAGGCAAGGTAGCTATCTCCCGCAAGATTCTCAACAAAATCGGCAAGCTGACTGAAGCTGAGTTCTCAATTATGAAGCTACATTCCACCATAGCAATTGGGATTCTCGAAAAAGTTGAAGGACTTCGCGATTCTGTCCCGCTAGTAAGGCATCACCACGAACGTTACGACGGCAAAGGTTACCCCGATGGATTAGCAGCTCACGCTATACCTCTCGGTTCCAGGATAATCTCCGTGGCGGAAGCATTCGACATTTTGACTTCGGACGTGCCCTGGCGGGATGCTATGGACCAGGAATCTGCATTAGCTGAAATCGAGGTATGCGCGGGAACGCAGTTTGACCCGGTAGTAGTGGCTGCTTTTAAGACAGCTCTAGCCAACGGGATGGTTGAGAGATAGAAATACTTGATATATGTTTGATATACTTCGGGACTGTTTTTCGTCCCGAAGGGTGAGGTTTAGTTGCTTCGGTATCCTGATGCCGAAGCCGTTCTCGGTGAGAGAAGGGAGGGTGAGGCTCCCGCCGAGCCTTGTAGCTACGAAGGAAAACGGCTCAGGGGGACCTTCGCCCTCCCATAGCCGCAGCAATGCAATCATCTTTTCTGAACTCTTACATCTCCCAATAGCTTTACACCGAACTCTTCGAGAATCGTGCTCAATAGATAGACCGGTAGACCGACCACATTTGAGTAGCATCCGCAGATTGATTTCACCAGAATTGCGCCTCGACCTTGAATTGCATAAGCCCCGGCTTTGTCCATTGGCTCTCCGGTGGCGACATAACGGGCTATGATATCGTCGTCAAGTTCTCTGAATGTGACATCGGTGCACTCAACTGCGCTGCGCTCAATATCATATTTGATCACAGCTATTCCCGTGTAAACTTGGTGGGTGCGTCCTGTTAATCGTTTCAGCATTTGAATGGCGTCGGCGGCGTCTGAGGGTTTGCCCAGGATTGCATTGTCTATTGCGACTATCGTATCTGCGCCGATTACCAACGAATCAGGATACTTTTGAGCTACATCTTGAGCTTTCATGAGAGCGCAATAGGCGACGTGTTCTTTCATACCAAGCTCGACGGGGACCAGTGATTCATCGAATTCGCTTGGGATTATCCGAAAATCTTTTACAATAAGCGTCAGCAGCTCTTCGCGCCTGGGCGACGCTGACGCGAGAATAATATCTAGTTGGGGTAAGAGCGGCATGAATACTTTGACCTTTTGACTTCATCAAAACAATAGCTTGAATATCGCCTCTGCCAGCTTTTCGTGATCGTGGCGAACGACGTTTGTCTGGCTGATGAAGTTTCCAATAATCGGTTTGAATCCTAACTCGCGGATCTCGGCGATATCCGGCTCAACGTAACTCTGTCCCTGCTGGGCATACTTTTCCAGCAGTTCATCAGACGGTTTGACGTTATTTACCAGAACGTGGCTAAAGACCTTGTTTTCGGTATGCTTGATTATAGCTTTCACGTGATCTGAAGCGGTGAAGCCGTCAGTCTCTCCGGGTTGGGTCATTACGTTGCACACGTAGACCTTAAATGCGCTCGAAGCCTGGATAGCTTCCGCTATCCCATTAACGAGCAGATTAGGCACAATGCTGGTATAGACGCTGCCCGGGCCGATTACGATGCAATCGGCGAGTTCTATGGCTATCAGCGTCTCGTCCAGCGGCTTTACTGTGGACGGGTGCAGCATTACGTGTTTAATAGCCTGCGGCGACTTAACGATCTGAGTTTCGCCCTCAACGAAAGTGTTGTCAGCGAGTTCGGCCTGTAAAGTGACGTCTTGCGTTGTTGACGGCAATACGCGCCCACGGATGGCGAGAATGTTGCTTGTCTCTTTGACCGCCTGCTCGAAGTCGCCTGTAATTCTTGTCATGGCAGCTATGAGCAGATTGCCGAACGAGTGACCATCGAGTCCCGGCAGACCCTCGCTGAATCTATACTGGAAGAGTTCCGTCATGAGGTGCTCTTGATCGGCGAGCGCCACCAGGCAGTTTCTGATGTCGCCAGGCGGAAGCATTCCCATCTCTCGCTGGAGCCTGCCAGAACTGCCGCCATCGTCGGTAACCGTTACCACTGCCACAATGTTGCTGGAATGCTGTTTCAACCCGCGCAGCATGGTCGAGAGACCCGTTCCTCCGCCGATAACGACTATTCGCTGGCCCTGCGAAAGATATCTTCGCTGGAAGACAACATCGGCCAGCTTGCCCTGCGCTTCCGGGCTGACCGCGCCGGTGATCGACCTTATGACCTGCCGCAAGCTTGTAAAGATCAGCATTAATCCTACTGTTATAAGCCCAATACCAAACGGGATCTGTGTGCCCGGTTTGTCCAGTTGCAGCCCCGTTAGTTTGAACGCTTCCCTGCCAACTACACCCAGCACTTCCAGCATATTCATATTAAGCAGCAGCACTACACCTGCAATTACCGCCGCCATTCCGATAGGGATGAGAATAAGCCATCGCTTGACCCGCATACCCGGATAAAGCCATTTTAAGTTGCTAAGGAACAACTTAACAACTCTCATCATTGTTCTCCACGCCATGAGCTATGTCTCTATGTTCGATTCTTACGACATAGTTTGAGCTCATCAAGAATCTGGCAAGTTCTGTCGCAACGACCACCGAGCGCTGTTTTCCGCCCGTGCATCCGATAGCGATGGTCAGGTAAGCCTTGCCCTCTTTCATATACTGCGGAATACTAAACTCTACCAGATCGAAGAGTTTTTCCATCAAAGGCTCTGTAAGAGGGTCGGATAATACGTATTGGCGCGATTCTGTTGTGAGACCATTTTTTTCGCGTAATCTCGGCACCCAGTATGGATTTGCGAGGAATCGCACATCGAAAACCACATCGGCGTCCAGCGGCACGCCATGCTTGAACCCAAATGAGATCACGCTGATCATCAGCCTTTCTTGGGGTTGCGCCGCTCCGAATATGTCGCGGATCTGCTTGCGCAGCCCCTCAGCTTCGAAGTTGGTGGTGTCTATAATCTTGTCTGCGCGCTCTCGAATATCGGCGAGCATCTGTCGCTCGAGTTTGATGGCGTCGATAATGCCTCTTTCTTTGGTGACCAGCGGATGCTTTCGCCTTGTTTCCTTGAAACGCTTCACCAACTCGCCGTCACTGGCATCTATGAAAAGCACCACAGGCTTTCCGAACGGCGCTATAGGTTCTTTGGTGAGCTTTTTGCACATCGGCAGAAGGTCGTTGAAAAACTGTCCCGCGCGCGCATCCACTATTATGGCGACGTTTTGGGGCTCATTCGGCGGCTGCCACAGCGCAACCGCGCTTGGTAACAGCGTCGGAGGCAGATTGTCTATGCAGGTGAAATCCAGGTCCTCGAAAGTTGCCGACGCAAGAGATTTTCCGGCGCCTGACATGCCCGAAATTATTATCAACTGTTTTTGCTTATTCACGACGCCTATTCTCCTCGATCATCCAGCCTAGAGGCGCTGAAATAACCGTATATAGTATCGACCCAACGAGCGCGCTTACGAATGTCATATTTGCCCCAGTCGCCCAGCCGGCAATCCAGAAAACAATTGCGTTTATCACAAATCCGAACAATCCAAGCGTGATGCAAGTTATCGGCAATGCAAGAAGCCGCAGGATGCTGCCGATTATCGCGTTTACCACCGCAAGCACAGGGACGAATATGATTATCCCCCACGTGTTCGGCCACTTCAGCGGCATGTGCAGAAACTCAAGGATTTTCACTGTGATTATCACAGCGATTACACCCACGCCCCATCGCAATATGCTTTGCATTATATATCAACCCCCTCGAGCCTTAATAGGCTTCGTTTCCATTCTAAATCCGAAGAAAACCCGCCGATTTTTCCGCCGGATGCTATTACCCGATGGCACGGAATGATTATCGGGGTTTCGTTGTTCGCCATTGCGCTTCCCGCAGCCCTGGCGGCTTTCTCGGAGCCTGCCGCGCGGGCGAGTTGAGCATAGGTCATAACCTGACCATACGGGATTCGTTGGCAGGCAAGCAAAACCGCGCAATAGAACGGCGAAAACGCGCTCAAATCAATTGCCACGTTAGAAAAATCGACACATTCGCCGCATGCATAGCGCTTCAGCATATCAGACAACTCACTAAACCCCGTTTTATCTTCCACAAAAGGCGCCCGCAATCCTTCTTTGATGGAGGATAAAGCAGCATCTTTGGTATATTCAGGCAGTGAGGAATGAGCGAGCTTGCCATTCTCGCCTGCAAGAGCAATATAGCCAAGATCGGTTTGGGTTACGCAATAAGTTTTCATGGTTTGATAGTCCGATAGTCTGATGGTTCGATAGCCATTGCAGGCGCATCAGAGATTGCGCCCGAACAAAGAGATTGCAAATCCGCCCGAACAGTTAATTGTAAGAGTTCAGTCTTAGTGTATTTGTCATTCCGAACTTGATTCGGAATCTAAGCCTTAAGCGTAACAGATCCTGAATCGAGTTCAGGATGACATGTAATTCCCGCAAGACTGAACTCTCTCAGTTAATTGTCGCTATGAAAGAAAACATATACGGCTTCGGCGCAGGGTGTGGTCATTGTTGGCGCGGCAATTAGTTCTTCTAGCGTTGCATCTTTGATTATTAGAACGGAACCGAAATGCTTCAGCAGCGCCTTTCTGCGCGTTGGGCCGATTCCCGGTATTTGGTTCAGAACCGAGGCTCTCACGGACTTGCCTCGCAGGTTCCTATGGAACGTGATCGCGAATCTATGGGCTTCATCTCTAACTCTTTGTATGAGATGGAGCGCTTTAGAGTTCCTGGCCAATACGATTGGGTCTGGAAAACCGGGTTTGAAAATCTCTTCGTTGCGCTTGGCGAGGCCGATCATGGTTACTTGTTGCTCTCCGCTAGTTGCAACTGCCTGGAGCGCCGCGCTTAGCTGGCCTTTGCCGCCGTCCACGAGAATTAGATCTGGAAGCTCTGCGAACGCTTCGCTTTTTCTCAGGCTGCCGGAAAGGCGCCGAGTGAGGACTTCATTCATCGAGGCGAAGTCATCCGGCTTGCCTTCAGATAGTTTTATCTTAAACTTGCGGTAATGCGATTTCTTGGGCTGGCCGTTTTCGAAAACCACCAGCGACGCAACAGTATAATGGCCCTGAATATTCGATATATCGTAAGCCTCGATGCGGCGCGGCAGAGTGGGGGAACCGATGGCTTTTTGCAGTTCGCTCAGCTCTATAAAAATGCGCTTTTCGTCGGTTGCCATCTTGAATTTGAGCTGTTTCAGCACAAGATCAGCGTTTTTCTTTGCCATTTCCACCAATTCGCGCTTGTTGCCGCGTTTGGGGCTGAGAATATCCATACTGGTCCCGCGTTTTTGCCTTAGCCAGCTCTCGATGATATCGGTCTCGGCAATATCCGTGCTCAGGAGAACTTCGCGGGGGATATACGCGGCGTTGTCGTAATACTGCTTTATGAACGCCTGCAGGCTCTCGCCGAGGTCTTCTGATGATGCGTTCTCCAGCATGAAATGCTCCTGGCCGATGAGCTTGCCGTTTCGCACGAAGAACATCTCCGCGCAGGTGTTGCCATTATCCGTTACAAGCGCGATTACATCCTGATCCTCTGACGGGTTGGAAACCACTTTCTGCCGCGCAATGAGCTTTTGCATGGCCGAAATCTGATCTCGCAGGTGAGCGGCTTTCTCGAATAGCAGATCCTCAGCGGCCTGTTCCATCTGGGCGAGTAGCTTGTCCACCAGCTCTTCGCGTTTGCCAGCAAGGAACGCCATAATATCTTCGATAACCGCCATATACTCGTCGTGTGTGACTTTGCCGACGCAGACGCCCGTGCATTGGCCGATGTGATAATACATGCAAGCCTTACCCCGAGATTGATTGGGGTCGCGGTAGCCGCATGGCACCCCGAAAACCCGCCTGATCAGGCGCAGGGTTTCGCGGACGGCATCTGTATCGGTATACGGCCCAAAGTATTTGTCTTTTTCTTTTGGCTGCATGCGGAGCTTGCGCATATACATGACGCGCGGCCATTCCTCGGAAAGCGTAATCGCGATATAGGGGTAGCTTTTATCGTCTCGCAGGCGGACATTATAGCCTGGGTGATGCTTTTTGATTAAGTTCGATTCTAAAATCAGCGCTTCAAGCTCGGAATCCGTCGCTATCCATTCGAGGTCGCGGATTTCGCTCACCATCTGCCTGATTCGCCGCGTGTGATTGGCATTTTTTTGGAAATACTGCCGAACTCGATTTCTAAGCGCCTTTGCTTTGCCGATATAGATATTCACGCCGCGGGCATTTTTCATGATATAGCACCCGGGCGAGGCAGGCAGCGTTTTGAGCTTTTCAGCCAGGGTCGCTGAATACTTATTTTCCAGAATAGCCCAATCGATCGCATCCGCATTATCAGGCGCAGCAGCCGAAGTCACGTCGTCAATCACTAATCCCACCTCTTTCTAATGAATTCTAGCATGCTAATGAGCTGCATACAAGGGGGGTTACGCAGAGAACTTTTATCGCGAAATACCGAAAGCCCGAAATGCCGAAATTGGGATTGCAATACACAGAAAAAAAGGAGGCTCCGCAATAAGCTTGCGAAGCCCGAAGGAAGGAGGAAAAGATGGTTGTTTGTGCCAATTAAGTTGTGCCACGTTTGGGGGTGATTTGATACAATTATTTTTGGGAGTTTTCGGGTGATGTTGGCGGATGGGACGGTCCTGCACTCGCGGAGAGTAATACGAGTGCAGGATAAATTGTTACAGACATAATGAAAACTATTCTTCAGACTTGAGTATCTCCCCGTCGTAGGTGACAACGCCGTTTACACATATTCTATCCGGATTTCCAGGATACTTGACTCTGACATGCCCCATGCAAAGATATATACGCTTACTTGGGACTCTGATCGCGTATCCG
>JAPLCU010000091.1 GCA_026392045.1 Armatimonadota bacterium | reverse complement strand
TGTAGTAGCGAAGATAGAGTGGCATGCGGGAGAGCTTTTTCCAAGGGTGGGATTCATCGTCACGAACCGCACAGACACACCAAAGGGGATAGTTCACTTTTACAATGGGAGAGGTACCTGCGAGCAGTGGATAAAGGAAGGGAAGTATGCTCTGGATTGGATGAAACTATCCTGCCACAAGTTCAAGGACAACGCGGTAAGGCTGGCGCTGTTCGTGCTTGCCTACAACCTGGGGAACTTCTTCAGACGGTTCGCGCTGCCGGAGGAGATATCAACATGGAGTCTGATGAGCCTTAAGGAGAGAGTGATAAAGGTTGGCGCAAGGTTGGTGATGCATGCTCGGAGGCTTGTATTTCAGATGGCCGAAGTGAGCCTGACCAGAGGGTTGTTTTCTCGAATACTCGAAAGGATACGACAACTTGAGCCAGCGCCGGGGTGACGAACAATCCCGCCTGTGATTTGAACGGAGAAACACGAGCCCAACCAGAAGGGAAGGCCGATCTACGTCTTCTCACAGTCTTGGCAGTGCATGTGTGGCGGTTGCGACGCCAAAAATAGACCATTTGTCCATCTAATCGAAAGAAAGCTGAAAGAAATTTTGACATTAACGAAAACCCGAGGTATACTCAACTAAGTAAGCTGAGAAATCAGCAACAAACGGGATTCCTAAATCTTATATGGGTTATCCCGGTCTAGAGGAACGGATGGTCGAGACTATCCCTGGGGCGATACCTGGGATGAGGATCGATGTGCCAACTTCTGGAACAGCGTAAGGACGGACGGAATGATGAGATTGGCGCGTGCAGTCTCGCGCATAATGGATCCTTGCCCGACAGGCAACAAGCGTGGCACGAAACCGGTAGGCAGCCACCCATCAGGAGTAAGTCCATTTGGCTGTCACGATATGGCGGGAAATGGGGACGAGTGGTGCTTCGACTGGCGTGATCTCAGCTACTACAAGCAGATGCCTTCTGGCGGATGGATTGACCCGCAAGGCCCAGACAGCCCAGGCCCTCACGGAAAGAGTCTGCATGGTTGCGCCCCCGATTCCAGTTCAAAGGGTCTATACAGAACGTGGGTCCGGCACGGTCAGTGACCAGAGTCTTACTATGGATCAGCGTGTGGGTTTCGGGTCTGCAAGTATTCGTGAATGCCGGAAATGTAGAGGTGCGTGAAACATCAGCACCGTTACTTCGATTAGGTCGCAAGCGACAGAAGCGCGCGCAAGCTTCGAGAAGGGCGCCAGTTGAGTTCACTGGATTTCGGAGGATGTGGAGCGTGCTGGGAAGGTGAGTAGGAAATGAGCGGTAGTCCGAAGTATTCGCAAGCAGACTTGGACCGACAGCGTCGACAGCAGATCGAGGCGGAGAGGCGTCGGAAGGCAGAGGAGGAAGCCCGCCAACGGCGAGAGGCTGAGGAACGGGAGCGCAAGCGACGTCTAGAGGCACTCAGACAGCGATGTCTCGGCGAGGCGAAGGGGGTCGCTGATAAGGTGGGGCAAGCCCGCGGATGCATGTACCCGGATGACGCTTCACAACTCGGGTCCAGATGCAGCCGAGCCACAGCGGGCATTCAGAGGGCGAAGAGTGAGAAGGAGGTCCGGGATTCGTCCGAGTGTCTGCCGCAGATCACCGCCGATACGAACAAGGCCGTCGCTCGCAAGAGGCGTGACGACGAAGAGAAGAAGCGCCTTGCTGAGCTAGACCGACAAAGCTTCGCATTGTCCGAATTGAAGCGGTCGCTCGACGAGATCAGTCCCGCCGATTGCGCGAAGTTCGACCCGCTTGGGCGTAAGGCGGCAGAACAGGCCTTAGCCAAGGTCGACGTTTTCCTATCAAAGGGCGACCCGCAGGCTGTCAGAGCGCCGTTGTCAAGCGCGCAGGATTCCTTGGAGAAACACGTGAGCACGGTAGTGCAAGCACGCGCCGAATGGCTTCGACGCAAAGGAGAAGCGGAATCGGCTGTCAACGAGCTAAACTCCTTAATGGAGGGACTCAAGGCAGACGAGGTTGTATTGCGTTGGCGGAGTGCATCGGTCCAAGCGATGGCCAAGATGCTGCAAGAAGCTGATCAGGCAGTCCTGGCGGAAGAGTTCGATGCGCCATCCGCGATCCTTAAGCAAGCGAATGCTGAAGTGGACAAGATCGTCGCAGAGGCAAACGAAGCGCAGTTGAAGGCCGACGAGCGCGACTACATCGTTACCAGCATGGGCAATGCGCTTCGTGATCTGGGCTTTGAAGTGGGACCCCCTCAAGCCGAGCATCCAGACCATCCAGCAAGCGCCATAGTGTTCAGAGCCCTCAACACGAACAAAGAGGGAGTCGCAGTGAGCGTGCCATTCGAGGGAGAAGTCATGTACGATGTGGGTGGCTATCCCTTGCAGACCGCGCAGAGGGTCGATGGCAAGGGCAAAGCCAAGATCTGCGACAAAGCGCAGGGCATGCTTGAGGAGATCCACACTGCCTTAGCCCAGAGATACGGAGTCAATATGGGGGAACTGTCGTGGGAAGACAAGGATCCTGATCGCAATGTCCGTGCTGCAGAAGAACTGCCCGCCGGAGGCGATGCTGCTGCAAGAGGAGGACTCATATGATACCACTAGACCAGCTGTCCTCACGATGGATCATCGACTTCGAGAAACAGACGGTGCGAGGAAAGCATATCTTGCTCTACGGCAACGTTCACGACCAGTTTCTGTGGCGGGGCAACTACATAACTGCCACGGATTTCCTGACATCGTTCTTTGTTGACAAGAGAGCTGACATCGTACTGAGGTATGATCCGATGGACGGGTTCAAGTTCGCAACACCAGACATGGAAAAGGTGTTTGAGGAACTCAGGTCGAAGAGATTCGCGGAGATGAACCCGGGGCTTTCAGGACAAGATGGCTCTGTGCCAGCACAGGTAGTCCCCTCTGCCGATGACCCTGCGGCGGCGCCACCCAGACGTGCTCCCGGAGCAGTCATCGGCAACGTAACGCAACGTATCCCTGCTGAGGATGCGTTTAGCAGACTTCGGCTCGTTCTCGCTCAGCAGGATACCTCGGTGGTTGCGGTAGTCGATCTGGCGGACATGCTGACGTCCGATCCTTCACGCTATACTGAGCCTGAGCGCAACACTCTGATGCTCTTAAAGAAGTGCACTCTCGAAGCGTCGATGGTTAGACAGGGAGCATTGGCGGGCTATCGAAACACAGTCGTGATCACGGCCGGCGAACTTAAGAGAGTTCCTGAGTGGTTCTACCGCGATAATCCGTTTGTCTCTATAGTCCAGTGCGCGAGACCGAATCGCGATGAGCGGCAGCAGTTCGCGATGGCGTTCGTTCGGCCAGCGGGCAATTCTCGGGGTTTCTTCGGCGGCGAAGAAGTGACTGCCCAGCAACCAGAACAGCCGGAGAACTCAGGACTTGCAGGGCTGGCAGAGGAATTCGCGGATCTCACCGATGGCTTCCAGGCTTGGGACCTCGAAGCCTTGCGCCGAACCTCTTGGGCAGAACGCATTTCAGTGAAGGAGCCCAGGAAGCTTATTGACTTCTTCAAATTCGGTCTTCGCGACGACCCGTGGGAGAAGCTCAACTCCGAAAAGGTAAGAGATGCCACAGACATACTGACGAAACGAGTTATCGGTCAGCCGCGTGCGGTGGAAGCTGTAACCACGATGCTGACTGGCGCACGGGTGGGCTTGAGTATGACCGGAGGCGGTGGTATTGGTGGCCGGCCCAAAGGGGTTTTTTTCTTCGTCGGTCCGACAGGCGTTGGCAAGACTGAACTGGCCAAGGCGGTGACGGAATTGGTCTTCGGTGACGAGAAGGCATTCGCTCGCTTCGACATGAGCGAGTATAAGGAGGAACACGCCGCCGAGAAGCTGGCGGGCGCACCGCCTGGCTTTGTGGGATACGAAGAAGGCGGGCAACTGACCAACCGAGTTATGGAGCATCCGCACAGCATACTGCTGTTCGACGAAATAGAGAAGGCGCATCCGAAAGTGTTGGACAAGTTCCTTCAGATTCTTGAGGATGGACGTCTTACGGACGGCAAGGGCCAGACAGCATATTTCAACCAGACTGCCATCATATTCACAAGCAATATTGGGTCGTCCGATCTTACTGACCCTACCACTGGAAACGTGATTCGTGAAGGTATCATGCGCCGAGTCAGCCTCGACAATGTGGGCGACTTCCCTTACGAGGACATTGCCCGCCACTTCCGAAACGAAGTCGACTGGTATTTCACCAGCCGCATCGGCCGGGCAGAGCTATTGAACCGCCTCGGCGACAACGTTGTTGTTTTCGACATCCTGCGACCCGAGCACGTTTCTGGGATTGGGCGGAAGTTCCTCAGCCTGCTCGCGGCAAACGCGCAAGAGAAGTATCACTTAACGATCAACTTCCAGGACAGCATTCTGGATCACTTGGGCGCGTGCATGCGCGAAGGAGACAATCTCCTCTACGGCGGTCGCAGGGTGAAAACTGTTTTGGAGGGATGCGTAGAAAGGCCACTTAACCGCTGGGTGTTCGAGAACGTATCGGACCCTAAGAGCATGGCCGGTGCAACAATCACGCTTGAGATCAACGAAGGCGTTCTGGAGGTGAATCGTGTTTGAATTGCAGCTTGACTGGGACCGTCCGGCAAGAACTGGGCAGGACCCAACACTACATGTACTGCGAGCCCGCTTCGTACCCCAGGGCGGAGGACAGTCACTAACGCTGAGGATGGCCCTGGTTCTTGACACTAGCACATCGATGGAGGGGGACAAGCTAAAGCAGGCAAAGCTGGCCTGCAGGAGTGTTGCCGGAATGCTTAGACCGCAGGACATGCTGTGGTTCGCCGGGTACGCGACACAGGTCACTCCACTTTGTGACGGATTGAGGGGAGACGCTGCACAGTCTGCGTGCCAAGAGGCTATAGCGAGATTGGCTGCCACCGGTGTCACCAGGACAGACCTCGCACTAGACTGGATTGGTCGTTCGCTTCCAGATGAGAGCGGTACCGCGCGGGTCGGAATCGTGGTTACTGATGGCCACGCTACTGATCCTAGAGGCGAGGTGCTTCGAGACACAAGCTCCATCATCGGTCAGGCGAGAGACCTCGCCACTTCCAGTGTCACTCTATGCAGTGTCGGTTTGGGTGATGCCTCACATTTCAACACCCCGTTTCTGGTTGACCTGGCGAACGCTGGTCGCGGCGAATTCATGTATGCAGGTACGCTAGATGAACTGGAGCCTCGATTGCGTGCTCGTTTTGCCGCATCGCAGTCGGTGAGCGCGAGCGACGCGCGGCTGCAGATCAAGGTCGTGAGGCCAGGCGCACGGATCAGAAACTGCTGTCGATTGAGACCGGAATATGTGCCTTTGGATGCGCCAACATCGACGGGCGATGTTGCGATCTCGATTGGTGCTCTGAGATCTGATGCGCCAACGGACATCTTGATTGAGGTCGAGGTGCCGCAGCCGCCATTTGGTGAGCCGGTCGGCGCTCACAATGTGCTGGAGGTTTCAATGATCGCATCGGGACTCAATGCACCGCTTTCTGGGGTAGCGGCGATCACCGACACAAAGAGCTATACCGAAGCTCAGGCATTCAACGCAGAAGTAGATCGGGATAGGACGCTCAGAGATGTGGCGGCGTACTCCGAGGAACTCAGCAGAACAGACGACCCAAACAAGACCGGAGACCTGCTGAACAGAATCGCCGATGGAGCACAGAAAAGTGGCCAGCTCCACCTTGCAGATGACGCAAGAAGAAAGCTCGAGGAGCTGAAACGGAACGGCAAGTTAAAGCCTGATTCTAGCACAGGTTTGCTGGATCGAGCCAAGAAGGCAGGAGGTGGGCGATGACTAATGGTTTTGGTATGGATCCTGTCCCCGGAATGGGGGATACATCTAGCGATGAAGGGCACGCCGGGCTTACGCCTGCGAATGCATGTCTGCGGATTGTCAACGGTCCGGGCGCGGGACGTACATTCCCACTCAGCAGCGTGCGCACGCTGGTCGGACGGAATGATCCGCCTGCAGTGACGGTCGGTATCGATCTGACTGAGTGCGAGCTAGGTGAGCAGTTCGCTGTCTCGCGCAGACACGCCGAGATTCAGTGGGTGAACGGGGTACTGCAGATAGCTGATGTGGGCAGCAAGAACGGGACCCTAGTCAACAACGCCGAGGTAAGGGCGGCCGACCAGGGACAAGCGCCCAGTCCGGTGATTCTGAAACCCGGCGACAAGGTTTGCTTTGGCGACATCGAAGCAGAGGTAACTACGCTTGGATAGTCAGGACGCTGCACGGCTTCCACTGGAAGTCGCCATCCAGACGCACCTGGGAAATGTGCGTGAGGTTAATGAGGACAACGCGCTGGCCGATTGGTGGCCCGATGGATCGGCACTGCTAGCAGTTGTAGCAGATGGCATGGGCGGCCACAGTGGCGGGGAAGTGGCTTCAAAAATCGCGGTGGAAGTACTCGGCGAGCTACTGTCGCAACCTCTTCCATCAGACCGCAAGGAGATCTACGAAGTACTCCTGGAGCGATTCTACGCTGCTGACGCCGCAATTCGTGAGAAGTCAGCTTCCGACTTATCTTTGCTTGGGATGGGCACTACTTTAGTCGCTGCCATAGTGACGCAGTCGGAGCTTATCCATCTATACGCAGGAGACTGTCGGCTTTACCATTTCGGCCAACGTGATGAGGTCTACGTGACCGCCGATCACACCGTAATGCGGGTACTATTAGAGACTGGTCATATCACACAAGATCAGGTCGCGCAACACCCGATGCGATCAGTCGTGACGTCTTGCCTCGGCGGTGGCGCTGACAGCCAGTTGTCAGTGGATCCGAAGTGGGACGACGAGACTGCCGGTGGGCCAGCTTTTCGCAGTTTGTCTGCCGGAGATGTTCTTCTCCTAAGCAGTGACGGTTTCCACTCTCAGGTCGATGAGGGCGTACCCGCTCAGATAGCCAAGGAGTTCCGCGACGATCCCCAGACGCTCGTAGATAAGGCTGTTCAGGCAGCTCTAGATGCAGGCGGCAACGACAATGTGACCGCGATTGTTGTCAAGTGGGCAGGCGAACCGCAGGGAGAAGACGAAGATTCGCCGAGGGCGACAGGCAAGCTCATATCTGCTCGAACTGCATCGTCAGACGAGCCAGACGCAACTGTGGAAGAGGCTGGCAGCGATGTCGGCCCTGCGGAGCCTGCTGAGGATTCGATGAAGGGCATTACTGAAGACCGGAGGCAGTCTGAAAGTGCTGAGGCAAACAGCGAGGCCCGAGTTCAACGCAGATCGTTCCTGAGCAAACTGCTGCACTGGAGGAGCAGGCCATGAATGCTATTCGCATGGAAGGTGGCCACTTGAGATGAGTGCTTCGCCGTGGCAATTGCTGCAGGGCCAAGTAGTTGATGGGCGCTACCACCTCGTCGAGATGCTCGGAAGTGGTGGGTTTGGTGCTGTGTTCCGCGCTGAGGAAGTGGTGGCTGACCGGCTTCTCAGACAGGTGGCGGTGAAGCTCATACCGCCGAGTCCAGAGCTTGACCCAGAGCGTCAGTTCCAGGAGATTGAACTGAGTGTCCGATTGAGCCACCCGAACATCCTGACGTGCTACTCAGCCGGGCGATGCAACCTCGCGGGGATAGATTACCTATTCCTGGCCATGGAACTTGCGGACGAATCTCTTGAGCGGCACCTTTCGAGGAACGGTAGGCTTTCCGATTCCGATGCAGCAGAGCTTGCTCGGCAAGTTGCATCCGCTATCGCCTACCTGCACGGCTCAGGAGTAGGTATCGTGCACAGGGATATCACCCCGGGGAATGTGCTCATGGTGAATGGACAGTGGAAGCTGTCCGACTTTGGTATTTCGCGGTTGCTGGGATCCTCAGGCCCCGTATATAGCCGTGCACTGGGTGGGCCGGGTTACGTGCCTCCAGAAGGTTATTCGGGTCAGGTAACAACAGCCTGGGATATATGGTCATTCGGAGTCTTGATCTGCCGAGCGCTTACAGGAGAACCACCATTTTCTGCGTCCAGCGACGAGGAGATGATGCGAGCGGTCATCGACGGGCAGCCGATCATTCCATCGGGTGTGGGCGAACCGTTCATCTCTGTCATTCGTGGTTGTCTGTCGAAGGACCGAAAGTCAAGGTGGACTGCACAACAGGTCTTGTCGACATTGGGCTCCTCTGTACCTAGGAGTAGGACGAATGTGTCTCGAACGATCCATGTGGATAGCCGACCTCCCGCCAGTCCCTCTAGCGAACAAGATGCTCAGGCAATGCCAAGACAACGACGCCAGGAAACCCCTTCGCATCACAGGCCATTACCAACAGACTTGGGCCTTCGTGCTATTGCTCTATCTTTTGTGTGCGTTGCCTTGCTTGCAGCATTCCTGATATGGTCTAGGTACGGCTCGGGGCCGGGGCGCGACCAAATGGCAAAGACCAACTGGACTCACGGCCAGTTCCTCATTCGCACTGATAAGGGATGGAAATCATGCAGCATACCAACTCCGTTGAGTTCGTTTGCCCAGTTGGGTGTAGATCTCAGGTATTCAGCCCTGCAATGGGGAACTGAGACACATACATATCATAGCCCTGACTATGATATCTATGCATTTGTTCGAGGCGGTATGGTTGAGGGTGTATATAGCGGCAAGGGTCACATCTCGCTGGGATACGATGGTCATTCCCTGGGTGGCTTCATAATGAGAACATATCATTGCAGGACCGAGTTTATTAAGAACGGCAGCATAGAATTCGACACGCTTGAGCTCATCGGAGGGAAGCAGTTTAGCAGGATCAGACAGTTGAAGAAGGGTCGAATCGAAGGAGTCGCTCTGGAGTGCCGTGGTGGTGCTGAAGAGGACTTTATGAACTACTACGGACCGTATCTGGAGTCACCATAGCTGCACACGAAAGAGATACTTCCAGGAGGATCACATAGGCATGGTGAGTCATGTCAGATGTCTTGAACAAGCCCATCGGAATCGTCTGTCAAGAGAAGGGAAGGCATAGATAGTGAACAACAGCCCATGGCGATTCTTGGAGGGTCAGGTAATCGAAGGCAGATACCACCTTCGTGAACTGCTCGGCACGGGTTCCTATGGTGGCGTTTTCCGTGCAGACGAGGTGGTGGATGACCGCCTGATTAGGCAAGTTGCCATCAAGCTAATAACGTCAAGCAATGAGATCAGTCGGGACAGGCAGTTCGAGGAGTTGAGCCTATCCTGCCAGCTTGACCATTCGAATATTGTACGATCATTCTCGGTTGGGCGTTCGGTACTACAAGGCGGCGAGCTTCTCTACATCGTCATGGAGTTAGCCAATGGCTCTCTGACTGACAGCCTATCAAATGGCCCGTTGCCTGACACGGAAGCGCGAGAACTTGCCCGGCATCTGACATCCGCGTTGCTTTATCTCCACGGTCCGCCACGCCAGCTTGTTCACAGAGACATCAAACCTGCCAATATACTTCGAGTGGGCGATGCGTGGAAGCTATCCGACTTTGGAACTGCACGTGTGGTAGGTAGCGAGACAATGGTCAGAACCGGGCCACTGGGCACGGCTGCATATGCTCCTCCTGAGAGTTACGACGGAGAGATATCACGGGCATGGGACGTGTGGTCTCTCGGTGTCGTGTTAGCCCAAGCTCTAAGTGGCAGATTACCGTTCGCAGGTGATACGCTGAATCAGCTTCAGCGCTCGGTTCTTCACGATCCCCCAGACATACCAGCTGGTCTTTCTTCGCCATTCGGTGTTCTAATCCAGGGGTGCCTTGTGCGCGACCGGCGCTCAAGGTTTGCGATTGAGCAGGTCCGGGACGTGCTCTCCGGTCGACGGCCGCACCGCAGCTTACCCCAGATGATCCGAGGAACGGTGTCGAATGCTATCAGCAGATTGCCTGTGGCACGAGGTCTGTTGCGGCATAGGGCGTTTGCTTGGGTCACAGCGCTCCTGGTTTTCGTTGTCATCGCGACCGGTCTTGCGTGGTTTCGTACTCACTCTGACCTTGCGCTGACCATGACTCCGGCAAGTTTCTCCGGTTCAGGTGGAACCGGGCGTGTGTACGTGCCGCAGGTGCCAGCTGGCGAAAGTAGCTCTACACGCATGGAGTTGCGAGATGTCACCGGAGCGGTCTTGGGTGCCACAAGGATGTCTGCACAGAAAGGCCAGACTACTGGCGAGGTTCACATACCAGCCAACGGCAAGCAGAGCCCGAGGAAGCTGGAGTTGCTGATCACAACATCGTCTGGCAGGCAAGGGCACTTCACTATCAGTCAGGCCGGAAACCCTGGGTTGGACAAAGCCAGGGCACTTGCCCAAGAGGCCAAGTCAGTGTTGGATCGGGTTGAGGAGAGGATTATTTTCTATTCCAAGAATCCACCTCCGCCTCAGGACATACACAGGATTCGAGAAGTTCTGAAGCAACAATGCGACAAAGCATGTGAGATGGGCAATAGAGCCCTCGTGCTTGCACCGAGTTCACGTGAAGCTTATCTATGCGTCGTGCAAGCCCGGCGTTTCTCCGGTGACGAAAGTGGTGCCTTGCAGATCGCGAGGAAAGCCATTCAGCAGTTTCCTGGCGATCCTGAACTGCAATCCGAGATGGATATACTGACAAGATAGCCGCCAATGAGGCCAGTGGCATTCTCGGATGCCCTACACAAGGAATTGCAGAGTAGTGTGTCTAATCCCGGATTACCCGTATGAAATCAAGGAAAACGGCCATCACGGGGTGAATATATTAGTATAGTGAGCGTGAATCCGCCGCCTGAGTGGGTTCCGTCACAGGGATTGAGGAGACACCTGATGGGTGAAGGGAAAAACGAAGGTCTGAGGCTGGATTTCGACCCGCGGATTCGGCTGCAGTTTGTTGGCAGCAAGATCACATCCGACGCAGGGTTGCTGGCATACCGGGAGTTGGATGAGAGGCTGGGGCTGACTTCTATGGCTGCCGGATACCTCACGGATACGAGAACAGGGAAGAACATCGGGCATCATCTGGTTCCTTGTCTCAGGCAGTCGATTTATAGCAGGCTTGCCAGCTACCCTGACACCAACGACGCAGACCGGCTTGCTCGTGACCCGGCGATGAGGACAGTGGTAAGCCGGAGGGCAGTGAGCAAGAGAGCAGCAGCAAGGAGCGCGATGGGACGCTTTGAGACAGAGATTCTGACGCACGATAAGAACCGGGGTGTACTGGCGAGGCTGAACTCCATATGGGTGACCTCGGCGCTGGCGAACACCAAAACAAGGAGAATCATCCTTGATATGGACAGCTCGGTGAGCAAGGTCCACGGCAGCCAGGAGGGAGCAAAGTACAACGGACACTTCGAATGCGTCTGCTTTCATCCAATATTCTGTTTCAACCAGTATGGAGATTGCGAGGGAGCTATGCTGCGTGAGGGGAATGTCTCATCAGCCGACAGGTGGTTGGAACTGCTCGTCCCGATTGTGCAACGATACCGAGGCTTAGGGCTGCGGATGCTGTTTCGCGGCGATGCGGGTTTTGCCAGACCTGAAATATACGAGTATCTGGAGAAAGAGGCATACGAGTATGCCATACGGCTGCCCGCGAACCAGGTGCTTCATAGAGAGATAGACCCACTGCTTAGCCAACGTGAAACCCCAGAGTCTGGAAGACCTGTAGTAGTATACCACGACTTCCAGTATCAGGCTGGAACATGGAATAAGCCACGGCGTGTAATAGCGAAGATAGAATGGCAT
>JAPLCU010000183.1 GCA_026392045.1 Armatimonadota bacterium | reverse complement strand
AGAGCCTCAGGATGGCGAATTGGAGCCTCAGGATGGCCAAGTGGACGGCAGGATACCGAAGCAACTAACTAAACAGCTAATATGGGAGTTTACCCAAAAAGGATAAAAACAATGTCACTTGAAATGCATGCAACGACCATCGTCGCGGTGAAAAAGGATGATCAGATCGCCATCGCCGGGGACGGTCAGGTAACGCTGGAAAACACTATTATGAAACACAAAGCCCGCAAGGTGCGTAGAATATATGATGACAAAGTCCTTATGGGATTTGCGGGCTCCGTGGCGGACGCTCAGACCTTGGCAGACAAGTTTGAAGCGAAGCTTCGTGAAGCACACGGCAACCTCAAGCGCGCCGTGATCGAGTTCGCTAAAGAATGGCGCACAGATCGCGTTCTGCGCAGGCTTGAGGCGATGCTGATAGTTGCTAACAAAGAATATTTACTCGTGATTTCCGGCAGCGGCGAGGTCATAGAGCCGGACGAAGGAGTGGCAGCGATTGGCTCAGGCGGCGGATTTGCCGCAGCAGCGGCGCGCGCTCTGATTCGCAACACTGAAATGACTCCCCGCGAGATCGTAGAGCAGGCAATGCACATAGCCGCCGACATTTGTGTGTATACTAATCATGAAATCACCGTAGATTCATTGTAGATAGATAATCACAGAGGTATAGAACATTGAACAATAGCGAACTTACTCCCAAACAAATCGTAGCGGAGCTTGATAAATATATAGTGGGTCAGGATAAAGCCAAGCGCGCGGTCGCGGTGGCGCTCCGGAACCGCTTCAGAAGGCGACGGCTTTCAGATGATCTTCGAGATGAGGTGATTCCCAAGAATATCCTTATGATGGGGCCGACCGGTGTCGGAAAGACCGAAATCGCGAGAAGACTCGCAAATCTGGCGGGAGCGCCGTTTGTCAAGGTGGAAGCCACGAAGTTCACCGAGGTCGGTTACGTTGGCAGAGACGTCGACTCTATGGTGCGCGACCTCGTGCAGCGTGCCGTTAGCCTCGTAGAGACAGAAAAGGTCGAGGAAGTGCGGCCAATCGCCGAACAAAGAGCGCTAGATAGAATATTGGATATATTGGAGCCTCCTGCCCGTCACCTGATACCTGGCGGCGCGGTTCCAAAGCAATGGTTCGACTCAATCCAGAACGCGATGGGGCACATGTTCCCCGGCACCGGCGCCGGCCCTCCCACCCCAGACGAAGAAAGCCCAGAGGTCATTGAAGAAGAAGTTGCAGCGCCTTCCGAAGAATACACCCAGGATCAGATCGACCGCAAAGACCGTATCCGAAGCCGCCTGCATGCGCAGCTAATTGCCGGCGAGCTTGATGAACGCGAGATCACAATCGAGATAGAAGACACCGGCATGCCCCATTTTCAGGTCTTTGGCCAGCAAGGTCTTGAAGAAATGGGAATGGACATGTCCGGCATGCTGGGGAATCTCTTTCCTAAGCGAACAAAGCGAAAGCAGGTGACTGTCCGCGAGGCCAAAACCATGCTGGCCGAGCAGGAAGCGCACTCGATGATCGATCAGGACAGCCTTACGCGAGAAGCCATCGACCGCGCCGAGCAGGACGGCATTATTTTTGTTGACGAAATGGATAAAATCGCCGGAAGAGAAAAAGAGGGCGG
This sequence comes from Armatimonadota bacterium, assembly GCA_026392045.1. Lineage (GTDB taxonomy): Bacteria > Armatimonadota > UBA5829 > UBA5829 > UBA5829 > JAMCYN01. The sequence continues at coordinate 937 of JAPLCU010000183.1, read as the reverse complement.
CCCGCAGGTATCGCGCGAGGGGGTTCAACGCGACATTCTGCCAATCATCGAAGGCTCGACGGTCATGACCAAGTTCGGCCCGGTCTCGACAAATCACATTCTCTTTATTGCAGCGGGCGCGTTCCATGTAGCCAAACCCTCTGATCTCATCCCAGAGCTTCAAGGCCGACTGCCCATCAGGGTGGAACTCGACAGCCTGACCGAATCTGATTTCATACAAATTCTAACAGAGCCCCAAAACGCGCTCACAAAGCAATACACTGCATTGCTGGCAACCGAGGGGGTTGCGGTCGATTTCACCACAGACGGCATCGCAGAAATCGCCAAAATCGCCGCCGAGGTCAATACATCAATGGAAAACATAGGCGCCCGCCGCCTGCACACCATAATGGAGCGCCTGCTCGACGACCTCTCATTCGCAGTTCCAAGCGCAGACATAGACAAAGTAACTATAGATGCCGCGTATGTGCAGGATAAGCTTGCAGACATCGTTAAGGACGAGGATTTGAGCAGGTATATACTTTAGGTTATAGATTATAGGTTATAGGTTGCAGATCAAATGTTCGGTCAGGATCTCCGATCCTGACCGTTTGCTTTGATGCTGCGGGAATGCCGCTGACCAATAACGCAGCAAGATTCACCAAACGTCAATTCCCGCAGCTAGCGCTGGCTTAGTTGCGGAATAGCTGCGGGAACTCTTGAACACCCAAATCTGCCAACGCAGTGCAGGCAGCCGTTGCTGCCGCATACTTAAGCATATTAAGTGTCTAGTCCTTTAGACGGATCTCCACACTCGTGCTATTGAGCAAGGCCACCAAATGATCGCATCGCTTGCCGAAAGTCTCGTAGCTACTGCTCATGTTATTTTTGATGCCGTCCTTCATACACACTCTATCATATGCTTGGAAGCTGTTTCGTAATTTCGCATTCTCCATAT
>JAPLCU010000027.1 GCA_026392045.1 Armatimonadota bacterium | reverse complement strand
CCGACACATGACTAATTGAAGTATCGGCAAAATGGGCGCTCCAGGTTAGAGGGATGAATTGTTTTTTAGGCGCAATGGGGAAGTTTGTCCATGAACACCAGTTTAATGTTATAGGGGTGATTATTGATCAACGGCTTCTTGGTTAGCTTCTCGTACCTCAGTCTCATGTTGCAGGAATTTAGACATCTCCGGCGACTTGGACCCGAACTTCTCGAGCGCTTTAAGCTGCCCCGATTTAATCGGGGTTATAGGCTTGCCTGCGCTTACCATCGGACCACTTTGGTGCAATTTCATAATGATCATGCCCATCAGGGACATGATCACGCTAAGAATAAGAAGATAGACCTTGGTTTTGGTTTTAATATCCATGTGTATTAACTCCTTTGAAAGGGTGTCACATGGTTTATTCCATTCTTTTTGCCAATGATGGTTGTTGATTCTTGCCATTCTCGAGGGCATAGAATCAGACGAACTCGCGCAAATCGACCCCAAAAAAGTGAAACAAGTCCGCAAAATGATAGCTGTATCAGAGCATAAACGCTGTGCTATACCGGCTTTTGAGATTTAGGGTTTGAAGTGTTTTGTTTAGGGACACGTGGCCAGAAATCATGAGTCGATTACTGTGCTAGTCGCCTTAAAGACCGGTGTGAACCGGCGCACTTAGAAGTGATTTGTGTTGCTTGCTCACGTCAGCAATGCTTGCTGTTGTAGGGATTCTATGGGTATCCAGCCAAACGACGTACCTTCGATAGTGCCTTGCGCAAGTCTTCGGGTACATCTGCGCGCCCCATGGACGCGGCAATTGCGCGTGCGATCTCTGGTTTTCTTGTATTATTCCGCTGCCTTATTATGCATCTTGATCTGATTTCATTGCGCAGGTCATCTGAGAACTTTGTGCTTTTCAGGCGCAAAGTAGCAATGTCGGATGGTAACCAGCAATCGCCGTTCTCCAAAGGGTAGTGGTTGTTCAGAGCAGTGCAGATTGCGGCATCGGAGAACGCATCTTCGTATTCTTTTGTGCCAATGAATGTCACGTTATTGCTGAGATAGTCCGCGCTACATCCGATGGTCGACAACTCTTGCTTAGTTAAGCGAGCTGATGAATTGATGTCACGGCAGTCATTGTCTAACAGCATGTAGGTTACGGCAATTCGGTTCCTCAAAAGAAGCTCCAAAATCGATTTCCAAGCACTACAACTATGAAGATTGATGAGTACGATGCCGTCTTCCGCCATTGTCGTGCCGTATAGCTCAGTGTAGATAATAGGAATTGAGGCTTCCTCGCTTTCCCCTTCTACTGACAAAAATGCCCTCTCGTACAGCAGAGTTGTATTTGTCAGTCCGACTGATTTGCCGATATCGTTTAAGAATCCGACAATGCTGCCGGTCTCTGGTGTGGCTACTCTTGTCAGACTGCGTCTGGATTCATCTTTCATCTTTATCAAATTTATGGCATTCAGCGGTGCCCGATCGATAAGAAATACTGAATGAGTGCAGACAAAGCACTGCATTTTGAGTTCATCGTTGGCTGTCAGCCCAAAAATAGTTTTGAAAAGCTCTCTCTGTGCTTCATAGTGGAGATTGACGTCGGGTTCGTCATACAAACGGACTACTGATTGGGCGAAATTGCCGCTTGTTTCTCTTTCCCACTCCAGCAAGCCCATCCATATTCGCTTTTTTGTACCCTCGCCATAAGATTCTATAAGATGGGTGCCAGCGCCGATATCTATCGCGATATTGCCAGTTGTCAAGCAGCGCGAGAAGTCGATATTTGGTTCTATGGACAGGTTACGAAGTCGTTGGTGGCTGACTTGAAGAGTGGTCTTGGCCTTACTGATTTCCTGATCCAATCGTTCCTTTAGTTTTCTTCGCACAGTGCGCAGGCTGGCGAGTTCTCTGGGCTCACCGGTTTTCGGATCTATTGGAGTGATGACATTAGACACAACCGACTGGAGTGCCCGTTGTATCATCGCGTCAGGATGGCGATACTCGGTTGAGTCGATTCGCTCAGTGCGTGGTAAATATGGCATTACGGCGTTCCAGCTTGGCAGTTCTATCTCTGCCCTCGTCTGGGTTAGTTTCTTCTGATTGATTAGCTCAGTTCGTTGCGCTCTCCTGTCCAGTTCTTTACCAGCAGGCTTGAGTCCATATTCCTTTAGCAGGTTCTTTTGGATATCCGCTCCTTTGAAATTGCTATCGTCAAACCGGGTGTCACTGTAGCTGTATCCAACTACAAAGGTCTTTGCAGCATTCTTTTCGAATGATCGCCTGATAACAAACATATTGCCGTTATCTCCGCTTCGGTATTCCTCTGGAAGCGCATCATGACTTTCAACAACGAACTCGCCCGTGATACAACTCGGTTCTGCGCGCTTTTGTTTTGGAGTAATCCTAACATCCTGATCGCGACAACCTTGTGGGGACAATAGAGCGTGTATTGCATCCAGGATTACCGACTTACCACAGTCATTCTCCCCTATTAAGATGGACAGTCTACCATCCACTGGCAACGCGAACTCGTCGTAACAACGAAAATTTTTCAGAGTAAGCTTCTTTAGCAGCATTGTCTAGCTGTATTGCCCCCAGTTTCGTGGTAACGTCCAAGTCGGGCTCCACTTTACTATATCAGCTGGGTCGAACGTTTCATTGATCAACTCCATTTTGATGATCTGATCAGAAAGCAGGCTCAGCGTATGACGCTCTTTGTCGCTATCATAATCCCAAAAGTGGTAACGCGGCGTCTTATCTTTCGCTCTTGTACTCGCGGCAAAGTCGAATGGGGCGCAAGTGCGAACTAGCTGGCTGCGGTCTTCTTTGCTGAAGAATGTGACAATGAGCTTGTTCTTTCCGTGAATTGCGTTGACGAAAATCTCATGATCATTATGTTGCATGTCGGTGGCTCCTTTTTGCATCCATCCTTCCATCGGTGGGCTGTCTTGTTCGTTAGCAACTTTACCAAAATATTGTACTGTTTGCAAACACAAATGTCAATACTTGTAACGTATCAATGCCGCAAATTGCATGTGCATTGAATATTGGCACGCGCCATTCGCGCTCTTGCCCCAAAACCTATAAAACCACTGGCCAAGTGCTTAACCCAACCCGGAAATCCCGAAACTAACCTGCCTGACGCCTGACAGATAAACCCCCCAATCCTAGTTTCATCCCCTTCATTCCCTTCAGCGTCTTAGCGGTTCAGGAGCTCAAAATCATCCCTGCGCACAACTTGTGAACAAGATTTAATCAAAATATACCGAAAATTAGGCCAAAAAAGGGCATTCTCGCCGTCTAGTACATGAGAGACAAATTTTCTGGACAAATAATAGGGGGCGGAGCCAGCCCGAATCCCTTCTGGGCTTTCAGCTTTCCACTTTTGTTGGAACGAACTCACGCTCAATTTGAGCTCAGCGATGAGTTTGTTTTGTGGGGTAAATCTCTGTTCTGGCGGATTTGCTCTGTTCTGGCGGATTTGCAATCCAGCCCGTCCCTTCTTCATAACTCATAATTCATAATTCAATATTTGGGCGGGGTGCATTATTCCGGCTCAGAGCCGTTTTTGGTTTCGTTTTCCTTGAGTTTATAAGCATAGACAGGGGCGTCAACAATTGCATATAAATGAACAAAGAATGCAATCAGAGCGAACACTAGCGCCATTGGACTCATGTTCTTTGCGAACATTCCAAGTCGCGCATCAGGCGCATAAAAGCTGACATCCGGCGCCAATAGACGAAAGAAAAACCAACTAACCAAAACGGTGATGCAGATGACAACGCCCTTCACGAACTGCCCGCAATATATTTGCCCAAAGCCGGGCGCTGATGATAATAGAGCAGCGTAAAGAGGGCTGCGTGCGCCTCGCGCCGCTTGAGATTTAGCAGGATTCTCGGCCATTTCTTTGAGAAGGCCTTGCTGGCGAGCGCCTTCTGCAATTTGAATGGTCAGTCTGGCGAACTTTTGCTCGGCGGAGGTGCGAGCGGGGTTTGCTTCGAACAGGCTCTTGTATATTTCCGAGGCCTTTTGAAGCTCGCCGCGGGCAGCGAGGATGTCTGCGGCGAACTCCAGAGCTTCAGCATCATCCGGTTTGACCTGCAGCGCCAATCTCACGGATTCCGCCGCCTGGCCGTAATCGCCTCGCATTCGGTTTACGCGCGCGAAACTCATGTGCCGGTCGAACTCGGCCTGCTTTCTTACATCATCCAGATTTGTCGAGGTTGGTCTTTCCATTGAAATAGGTCTTAGGCCTTAGGTATTGGCTTCTTTGACCGCTGGTTCTGCGGTCTCCAGCCTGGCTGCTGTTTGCCTCCAGAGTGATTCGATATCGTAGAATTCACGTTCTTCGGCCGCGAATACATGCACCACAATATCGCCGTAGTCTACCAGCACCCACTTGCCCTGCGCGTAGCCCTCGGCATGGTCCTTGCGAAGACCGACGGACTTGCCGTCCACTATCAGGCCGTCCGAGATGGCTTTGATGTGAATGTTGGAAGTCCCGCTGCAGATCACGAAGTAATCGGCAAGCAGAGTGCGGCTGGTGACATCGAGAACCTCGACATCTACCGCCTTCTTTTCATCCAGTATTCTTTGGATTATGTCCAGTTTTTCTTGTGTTTCTATATTAAACTCCTTATTTCACGAATGGACTCGCCATCTGTCATCCTGAACTTGATTCAGGATCAGGGTGACACTTAATGCTAGTCTTTGTTCGGGCGGATTTGCAATCCAGCCCGTTATGTTATAGCATTGCGCTGAAGTTGTTGCCTACTATGATCGTGACATCCGGTTTGCCGGATTCCATCGGTTCTTCGCGTATATCGACGCAATTGATTGATTGCGCGATTTTGTCAATAATGGCTGTCTTGCCCGCTCGGGTGATTATGCAGCTATCGACGTACGTGTGTTTCGGCGCGTTAGAGGTGCGTTCGACTTCGAAACCGAGTTCTTTAAGCTTGTCTGAAACTTTCCTTGCAGCGCCTCTGATTCTGGAGCCATTGAGCACCTCAATCGTCGGCAACTCTTCAATAGGAGCAGAAGCAGCATCAGATACCGGAGCAGTTTCAAACAGCAGGTTTTGCGCAACAATCAAACTGACCTTCTCGGTGTCTGGAATCACGTAACTAGCGCCATTAATAGTTTTGGTTTCGCCAGGAAGCACAGCCATGTTCATTGTCTCAGGCTTGAAATCTTTGAGGATCTCCATCAGACCTTTCCAGTCTTTGAGCTCGAGATTGTCCTCCATATATCCTTTTTCACGAGCTTTCAGCAATATGCTCAGTCTTTCTTCCTTCGAACCTTTGCTTAGAATACGATTGGCAAGAGCCCGCATAAACTTCTGCTGGCGAACGATACGGCCTACCGATACTATCTTTCCATCTATGACTCTAAAGCCGGTGTCGCCGTCACTATCATGCCTGAACCTGACATAACCTTCAGCCTGCTCGCCGTTTAAGAGTTGTTTTTCAGCGCTGCCTTTAAGATTGATATAGAGCTTTTGCTTGTGGTCAGTGTATTTCATGTCCTTTTCGACCACTATATATACGCCGCCAACCATTTCCACCATTCCTCTGAGGCCTTTGGTGGTTGTTGCGATATAGCCATTTATGCTTACTCCCAGGAGGTCCTGAATAACTTCCTTCGCCTTTTCCGGCCCACCTTCCGCGTTGGCGGAGTTGATTTTATGTGTTATACCGTCGAACTCGACCATCGTGTCACGAGGGATGGATATCGCACGCACTTCCCTGGTTTGCGTATCTATCGCCATCACGACCAATGTGTCTGAGAGGCCGCGCCCAATGTTATCCTCTCCAATCATGAGAATGCGCACATACCGTTCGCCGCCAAATGGAGGGCCGATATATTCACCAATGGACACGCCGGATTTCTGGACGAATGCCAATTTCGACCCGCCGTAAACACCCACCGACGCGCCAACTATTACCGTAATTAAGATCAACCACCAGGATGTGCCTCGCATCCTTACCCCCTGTATAACCCCTCTTTTAATATATAGTTCTCAACCGCATCAGGAACCAGATATTTGATCGACCTGCCGCAGCGATCGCGCTCGCGGAGGTCGGTAGATGAAATATCCACCCCCGGCATCTGAAGCGGAGCTATATGCCGAGCAAAATCCTCCGGCAGCTCCTGGAGAACGCTCTCCACACTCTGCCCCGGACGGTTAGCGACCACAATGGTCGCCAGTTTCTGTATTTCATAAGGCTCGCGCCAGCTCATCAGCGCCGCCGCTTCGTCTGCGCCTACCAATAGATAGACGCAAATATCATCGCCATAAGTTCCAACAATCTGCCTTAAAGTGTCGATTGTATAAGATGGACCCGGGCGATCTATCTCGATTCTTGAGCATTCGAAGCGCTCATTATTATTTACCGCAATACAGGCCATTTGATGCCTGTGGTGGACAGGCGTGATCTCCAGGCCGTTTTTATGCGGTGGGTCGGCGGCTGTCACGAAGAGCGCCTTGTCGAGATTGTAGCATTCCCTGGCCTGTTCGGCAAGGATCAGGTGCCCATAATGTATAGGGTCGAATGTGCCGCCCATTATTCCTATTCGATTCAAATTCTATAATCCTTCTTTGTGAGAATGATCATACAAACCAGCATCCTGAGCCATCCTGAGCATCCTGAGCCATCCTGAGGTTCTCGAAGGACGAAGGGTGCGGGAATCGTCTATTGCCTGACCTGCCCGCTGCCGGTCACCACATATTTATAGGTCGTGATTTCCTCGATACCCATCGGGCCGCGGGCGTGCAGCTTCTGCGTGCTTATGCCCATTTCCGCGCCCTTGCCGAACTCATAGCCATCGGTGAATCTGGTCGAGACATTTACAAACACCGCAGCGGCGTCAATCTCATTTGTAAAACGCTTAGCTGCTGAAAGGTTCTCGGTAACAATCGCCTCCGAGTGCCCGCTGCCATACTTGCGAATGTGCTCAATTGCTTCATCAATGCCAGAAACCACTTTCACTGCAAGTATCAAATCCAGAAATTCGGTTTCCCAGTCTTCTTCGCAAGCAGGCTTCACGGATATGATAGCCTGAGTTTTCTCGCAGCCTCTTATCTCGACTCCTGCGCCTGCCAGCTTTCCATATACTCTCGGGAGAAATATCGACGCAACTTGTTCGCTGACGAGCAGCGTTTCCATGGCGTTGCACACGCTAGGGTTCTGCACTTTGGCGTTAAAAACGATATTTTCGGCCATCGCCAAATCCGCTGCGCCGTCTACATATACATGGCAATTGCCGTCGCCGTGCTCAATCACCGGGATGGTCGAGTTTTCGACCACGGTCTGTATTAGACCCTTGCCGCCGCGCGGGATGAGGCAGTCTATATACTGCTTCATTTTCATCAGCTCATTGGCTGCGGCGCGGTCCGTAGTTTCGATAATCTGCACAGCGCCCGCCGGAATCCCAGCGCGTGTGATTGATTCATCGATTAGCTTCTCGATTGCCAGATTCGAGTTGATAGCTTCTGAGCCGCCTCGCAAAACAACTGCATTGCCCGCCTTAAGGCATAGCGCGGCAGCATCGGCGGTCACATTCGGGCGCGATTCATAAATAATCCCTATTACGCCAATCGGCACGCGAACCTTGCGAACCTCCATGCCATTCGGACGGATGTAACCTTCAATAGTCTCGCCAATGGGGTCGCGCAATGCGGCGATTTGCCTCACACCCTCAGCCATCTGCTGGATATTCTCACTCGTCAGCTCCAGCCGCTTGCGCATGGCGCTGCTAATACCCGCGCAATCGGCTGCGGCGAGGTCGCGTTTGTTTGCCTCGAATATGATATCACAATTAGCTTCAAATGAGTCAGCCATTGCAAGAAGCGCAGCATCTTTTTCCAGCGAACTTAAAGTCGCCAGCATCACAGACGCTGCCTTTGCGTTTCTGCACTTTTGTTCTACTTTAGTCATTTGTTATCTCTCATTTAATCGCGAAAGCGCGAAAAGTAGCGAAAATGCGAAATCGGTATTGAAAATATTCTATGGCGCAGGTTCATAGTTGTAGACTACACGTTTTACTGTGAGTGTCGTTGTGTTGAAATTGATCAACAAGCCTACTTTGATTCCCGATGCGCGCAGATAGGACCGGAGTTGGGCGAAATGGATGTCTTCGAGACTGCTTATGGCTTTTAGTTCCAATACCAAGCAGTTTTCGACGACGATATCCATTATATGATTGCCTATAACGTGTCCAGCATAGCAAAGCCTTACCGATTTCTGCGATTCAAACTGAAGATTGCGCTTAGAAAGCTCAACTCGCAACGCCTGTTCATAGGCTGACTCCAGAAAACCGGGACCAAGTTGGCGATGCACCTCTATTGCAGCGCCTATCACCTTGCTGGACAACTCATCAAATGTAAAACCCATACATCTTTTCCCGTTTCGCATTTTCGCAGTTTTTCGATATTTCGCGATTAATCGACCCGATCAACCTTACATCCCCAGCGCCATATTGTCCCGATGAATAATTTCGTCGTAGTCCTTGTAGCCGAGTAATATTTCTATTTCGCTTGTGTGCTTTCCTTTGATCAGCGCAATTTCGATAGAAGAATAATTGGTGAGGCCCCTTGCGATTTCGCGGCGGCTTGCGTCAACTATCGCCACCAGGTCGCCGATTTTGAACGGACCATCTATGTCGATCACACCGGCGGGCAGCAGGCTTTTGCCGTGTTTGATGAGCATCTGCACCGCGCCATCATTGATTACAACAGAGCCTTTCGCTCGACTACCGAATGCAATCCATCGTTTTCGGTGGCTCAGGCCAATATCGCTCGCCAGGAAGCTAGTCCCGATGTTTTCGCCGGCGACCACATCCGAAATCACGTTGGGTCTGGCAGCATTTGCGATCACCATTCGTACGCCCGAGTTTGTTGCTATCTTTGCGGCCTCGATTTTGGTATGCATTCCGCCGCTGCCGCTGAGTCCGTGTGTTCCTCCTGCCAGCCGCTCAATTTCCGGGGTTATTGCCGGCACTTCCTCAATGAGTTTGCAGGTCGGGTCAATGCGCGGGTCGCCGTCATAGAGACCATCCACGTCCGAGAGATTCATCATCAGATCGGCATCCGCGCATGCAGCTACCAATGCCGCGAGGGTGTCGTTTTCGCCGAACTTGATCTCTTCTGTTGCCACCGTGTCGTTTTCGTTCACAATAGGCAGGCAGCCAAACGCCAGCAGCCTCAGAAGCGTGTTGCGCGCATTCAAATAGCGTATGCGGTGGTCGAAATCGTCGCGTGTCAGGAGTATCTGGCCGGGTATTATGGCGTGCTGGGACAAAAGCTCAGTGTAGGTCTGCATGAGCACGCTCTGACCCACGGCGGCGGTGGCCTGCTGGTCCGGCATGTTCTTGGGCCTCTCGCTGAGGTCAAGCCTTTCCATTCCAGCCCGAATCGCGCCCGATGAAACAAGAATGACATCGCTGCCGCTTTGCTTGATTTGCGCAAGCTGGCCGATTATACCGGCCATTTTCTCGCGATCCAGCGATCCATTTTCTTGCACAAGGCTGCTCGTGCCGATTTTGACAACAACTCGCTTCGAGATATTATTCATAAGCTTCATCATGGAACTCGAATTCATAGTTGCCGATCTTGACTGTATCGCCGTGCTGTGCGCCCATATCGCGCAGACGCCTGATAACGCCTTTTTTGTCCAATTGCGTATGCAATCGCCGCAGGCCATATTCGTTGTTGATATCTGTTCGTTTCACGAGTGTTTCGATGGGTTTCCCCTCGACTATAAACTCGCCGTCACGCTTGATAACGTCCCACGTATTGGTTTCGGCTTCGACCGTAAATCTTACGACTTCGTCCACTGGCTCCAGGTCTTGCCTCGGAAGCTCCTCAAGCCGTTGCGCTATACGATAAAGCAGCGGCTGAACGCCCTGACCGGTGAGTGATGATATTTCGAATATCTCGAGGCCCTTGGCCTCAAGCTCAGGTCTAAGAAGCTCGATAATATCAACCGATTCCGGTGAATCGACTTTGTTAAGAGCCACTATCTGATACAGCGCCGCCAGTCTTTCGCTGTGCGCTTTGAGTTCGACGTTGATGGCGTCGAAATCATTCATAGGATCGCGGCCGCTGAAACCCGACACATCGATCAGGTGAACGAGTAAGCGGGTTCTTTCTATATGCCTCAAAAATTGATGACCAAGCCCTGCGCCTTCGTGGGCGCCCTCGATGAGCCCGGGCATGTCCGCTACCACAAAGCTGGTGTCGGCGATTTGCACTACGCCAAGGTTGGGAACAAGCGTGGTGAAAGGGTAATCCGCTATCTTTGGCTTGGCTGCGCTGATCTTGGAAATCAATGTGGATTTGCCAACGCTCGGAAAGCCAACCAATCCAACATCTGCCAGCAGCTTTAGCTCAAGCCTGATGGGGATGATATCGGTCGGCTCGCCTTTTTCCGCGAACTTTGGAGTCTGCAGTATTGCTGTCGAGAAAGATGCGTTGCCCCGACCTCCCACGCCGCCTTTGGATGCCACGCATTCCTGGCCATCATGTGTTAGGTCTGCCAATAACTGGCCGGTATCCGCCCGAAAAACAAGCGTTCCAACAGGCACTCTCAGAACGAGGCTTTCACCATTTTTACCGTGCATGTCATTTCTGCCTCCATCGCCGCCGCGCTCGGCCTTATAGTGTTTCTTATATCGAAGGTCCACAAGGGTGTTGATTTTGGCGTTGGCAACGATTGTGACGCTGCCGCCCTTGCCGCCATTTCCACCAGATGGCCCTCCACGCGGCATGAATTTCTCCTGCCGGTAAGCAACAATACCATTGCCGCCATCGCCTGCTTTTATTTCTATCTCTACCTGATCTACAAATTGCATACCCTATTTTACCATAATGCGAATAAGATGTGTGAGGGTGGCGCATTGCAAGAGGGCAAACGCATCATAATGAAAAACGGCTTCGCGATGTATGCAGACCCAGCATGCTGAGCTCTGTCGAAGCATGCGGCTGGACTTGACCGTGCCCTTCGTCATTGGACATTGTCGGTTCAATGCGGCGCTGCGCGGGTAATCTTATTGTAGAGGAGAGTTTACTATGAAAAATGATAGACTTAGAGAGGATAACGACAACATCCAGAACCTGGATGATATCATAGACGCGCATGACGAGCGCAAATTGTATGCTCCGGACGAAATAGATGCGCTGGAAGAAGATGTTGAGATTGGCGAGGTGGTAGATGTAGACGAAGCGCTTACTTTTCCGCACCCAAAGCGCCATGTTACTGCGGATGTCGAATTGATGAGCACCAGGCGCAAAAAAGATATGGATGAACCATGGCGCATGGCTGACCGAGATATGCTGCCGACCGACTATGAGGAGCACTACTCGGATGCCGTCGATACCTACGCCACGGATAACATGGATGAAATAGTGGAAGAGCATGTGCACGAGTTGGGTATGGTGACGCAGGAAATGGTAGGCGACGAACCAGCCCTTGAGGTGATGCCAAACAAGTTTACACCGGATGAAGAAACCGGCTGAGTTGTAAGAGTTCTGATTCGACCATTCTATTATTAGTAAAAGCTCACTCTTCGTGAGAATGTTCATGCAAACTAGCATCCTGAGCCATCCTGAGGCTCTCGAAGGACGAAGGGTGCGGATAAGTTTAATCAAATGTAATTTCCCAGCCGCGTGCTTCGTCCTTTGACGCTGCTCAGGATTGCTCAGCATGCTCACATTGTAATCATCAAGTGTGAGCTCTTACCTTTCTATTCTTGTGTTTCGCTCCACCACCAAGTGTGATAACATGAATGGAAGAGAAAGGCGGGTTTAAGTTGGCTGGTTTAAGAAAGCTTAGAACTACAGCGCTAGCGCTTGTTATGCTATCGGTTGTGACGCTGCTATCGGGCTGTGGAGGCGCGGCAGGAGTGTCTAGTCTGATCAAGGTCGTCAAAGTTGCGGCTGATGTGCAGAAGCAATGGAACGCAAGCAAAGCGATGATCGGTATTGTTGCAGATATCGTATCCGGCTCATCCATTAAAGAAGTTATCGCCAGAATATTCAGATCCGGCGAATCACAACCCACTGAGATTATACTTACAGCAAATTCTGAAGGTAAATTCGAAGGCTCTTTTGAGGCCGCATCCACAGAGACTGAGCCTATTACTTACACTGCCGTAGTGGAAGCCACAGACACCGTCGGCAACACTGCGTCCTCAGAGCCGGTGAGTGTAGAAGCGCCAATCGCACCTTAGCGCGAGTTATGAATTATGAGTTATGAATTGGGGAAGGGATGCCGTGTTAACCAAGCCTTTGATATACTTCGGGACGAAAAACAGTCCCGAAGCATAAAGCATAAAAAGCATAAAAAAATCGCCCAGGGGCGAAAGCCCCTGGACCCCCGTAAAGGGTAAGAGAGTAAAAGAGAAAAGGGCAAGACTAGCGGGCTAGGCGGAACCCGAAGTCGACGTCATAGTAGTTCGGGGTGTCGCAGGAGCGGTAAGCGCATCGGAGGTCGTAGAAGATGTTGAGGTAGAAGGTGGAGATGGTGGAGCCCCAACTACCGCCCCGCAGGACACGATAGCCCCCGGTCGCAGGCCCCTGTGGGTCGCTTGTAGGGCTTTGAGAATAATAAGTGTTCTGATACCAGTCCTTGCACCACTCCTCCACATTGCCAGCCATGTCCTGGCAGCCGGAAGGACTTGCATCAGACGGATAACTGCCCACGGGTGCAGCCTGGCCCGCCCCGTAGCCCCCGCCGGCGGAGTTGTGGTCATCCAGGTTGTTGCATTTTTCGGCGTCCCAAACATCACCCCAAGGATAGACGTTCGGGTGACTCGTGGCTGCATCCCACCTGGCTGCTTTCTCCCACTGAGCCTCTGTGGGCAGATGACCTCCAGCCCAATTGCAGAATGCTTCAGCCTCATAGTAGGTCACACCTACTACAGGGTGGTTATCGGTCTGAGTGAACGGCTGACCAGATCCCCAATCCTCGGGTGCCCAGTCGCTAGGCTCCACGCGTTTCTCCGTCTCTTTCCATTGCCAGCCTTCGTCCGACCAGTATGCCTTGGTGGAATACCCGCCTGCTTCCATGAACTTCCGGTATTGCCCGCGCGTCACCTCATACTTGCCTATCGAGTAGGCGGAGAGATAGACGGAATGCTGCGGGAGTTCCGCGGAAAGGTTGGAATCAGTAGCATCATCGCCAATGCCTGAGTTCCCCATAAGAAAAGTTCCGGCGGGGATGCTGATCATATCCTTCTCCGGAATCGGATTCGAGGGCAACTTCGCCGCGACTACCGCCTCTCCGTCCTTCTTAAGCGAGTTCATGACAATGGGGACCGCAAAGCCCAACAAGCCGATAAGCGCAAGGGCGGCCACCGTTGTTATGACAATTGTTCTTTTCATCATATCTCCTTAATCCGAGATAACCCATATAAGATTTAGGAATCCCGTTTGTTGCTGATTTCTCAGATTACTTAGTTGAGTGTACCTCGGGTTTTTGTTAATGTCAATATATTACAGTTATTTCGGAAACCCTTTTCCCGAAATCCTCCTCGCGCATGTGTCGGTATCGGGAAAGGGGTTTCCCGATACAACATTCTCATTCATAACCCGCCAAACTTGGCGCTTTACCCAGCCCAAGCGGATTTGCTGATCCCAATATCAGATTCGCCATGTTATTCCTGACCTTAATCTCCAGCGTGTTTGCTCCAATGTGCGTGAACGGAGCAATATCCAGCACATAGGGAGCCCAAAGCCGCCTGCCTGCGAGTTGGCCATTCACCCAGAACTCTGCCGTATCATTCACGTTGTGCAAAACCAGCTCCTGCGGCGAATATGCGCTTGGCAGATCGAATTCGGCGCGATAGGTGACTGTGCCAGAGTAGAACGGGTAGTCTTTATCCAACTGCAGTGGGTCGATTTTGCCAGGCGGAACCAGCGCCAACAATCTGCCTGCGACATGTACACGAAAATCGCCGACCAGCCTCAGAGGTTCGCTGAGCTTGGTTGGCGACACCACCCTGAATGTGTTTTTGCCCATCTTGAGCAGCGCTTCGACGTTTGCCCAAAGCTCCTGAAAGTCCGTCAAATAGCCCGACGATGTCGGCAGTTTGTCCTCATCGCTTATTGGGTGAAGCTGGACGCGGGTGTCATTCACGTTGACCTCGCAGTTGGCATAATCTTTGTCCAGAACGAGCTTGATACCCTCGCCGGGCAAATTGATCTCAATCTCCGCCTCATAAACCCCCGCATATTCCTCGAAGCGCGGCGGGTTTTTATCCCAACTTACTGGAATAAAGCGCGGATTCGCGCGGATATCCACGTCTATGGGCGCGATGCTGTCTTTTGAATAACTGAAATTGTAAATAGATGCCACATTAAACGGCACGCTCGCGGTCAGGTTCTTGATTGGGATTGCGACTGCGTCAGAGGGCAAGCTAACCAATGGAGCGGCGTCCGGCGCATTGCTCACAATAAAATACGATTGCCCCGGCTGGAAGCGCAGCTCGGCTTGCATTCGCGCCCCAATCTTGCGCCCCTCCAAGCGAGTATAGGAACCGGTTTCGTGGTCAAAAATGGCAGGGTCAGGGTAGTCCTTAATCATCGCCATCACCTTGCGGTGCTTCTCGGAGCGGTTCAGCAGAAAAGTGATCTTGCGGCCGTCTTTTTCGCGCCTGTAAATCATAATATCACCCGTGCCGCCGCCATCAATTATTATGTCATCATTAAGGTTCTTGCGCAGAATCTCAATGAAGTTCACAAGCTCATCACCTCGCACAAAGTTCGCGCCTTTGAGGCTGTCTGGCATATTCTGCGGACCGGGTTCCATCGACTTATGGCAGAGCGCCGTATAGACCCCCGCTTTGACGATCTCCGTAAGCCTGCGCACCTCGTTCGGGCGCATATACGGCGTTGAAGGCACGATCAGCACGCTATATTCCTCATCTGCGATCTTGAGCTTGCCATCCGCCAGCTCCGCTTCACTCAAGGCGTTGAAATTCAATATATCGAAATCTACCTGATGCTTCACCAATTCCAGGCAAAGCGAATTCAGGAAATTGTCAGTGTGTTCAAAATCTGATGTATTTCTATCGGTTTGATAACTTGCCCACAGCCCGCTCTGCGGATACATCACGGCTGTCTTGCAAATGTGCCTGCCGCCGGTGAGCATGTCTTCCATTCGGTTGATATACTCGGCGAAGTGGCCGAAGTCATCCCAATGCGGCGATTGATAGAAGAAACTCGGCGGACATTCACGCTTGGCGGGACCCGAAATCGTATGATACAACGCATGCGGCGCCAGCAAGTTTATGCCCAGCGCAAACTGCCAATCGGCAACGCGCTTCAAATTTGCGAATGTGGTGTCCCAATCCATAGCCCCGAAACTCTCGCTCATAACCCTCGCTTTGCCGGAAAAATGAGCGACCGAGGAGCAAATCTTATGACCGATGATTGATATATAATAATTGCCGAGCGTGGTTTTGCCGAGGTGATCGATGCCGGGGATATCCATCGAGCGCATGGCATCGAACATATTGCCTTGAAATCTCACCTGATACCTGAGCGGCTCTTCGTAATGGTTATGGCCCGTGTAAATGACGCCGCGCTCCCGACACCACTTGCCGAGAGCGCCATGGTAGCGCTCATTGAAAAGATATCCCGCGTGATCCCAAAAATCAGCGCGAAAAGCAGCGTTGCCGGGATAGAACAGATACGGAATACGCTCTGCGGGTGAGTAGCCGAAGCGCTCCTCGAAAGTCTCAAAGAAATCATCGGTATAGGGCAGATTCCAGTCGTCGTGACCGGCGCTTACCCAGTAAATAGACGGTTCATCGGTAAAAAATGCCCGAATGGTTTTGCCAAAATCATCTCCAAAGCGCTTGAAATACTCTTCGTGGGTGAGGTTTTTGAAGCATTCGACCGCTGCGACCGAAAGCGTGTCCACATAGAACTCATCATAGCAAAGGGTGCAGTTGAAAACCGTCCAATTGCCTGTGAGCGAGCTAAGCGCGTCAAGATCATCTATCAGCCGGGTCTTGGTAACCCGCCCGCCCTCGATATTCGCGGCGATAACCACCTTTCCGGGCTGAAAACCTGCCAAATCGATCTCAGAAAGCGGCTTAGCTTCCACCGATAGATGCTTGCTGCGGAAATTGGGATCGATTTTCTGCACACGCATCCCTGCGGTGCCGCTGGGCAAATTGAGATCATCGCAAATCCAAAGCCGCATTCCCCGCGCCTTAGCCTCGCGCAAGCACCATCCGAAGATCTCAAACCACTCCTCAGAGAGATATTCAACCTCCAGGGCGTATCGGGGATGCACAACCACATCGCCAATGCCCTTTTCGCGCATCATCTCAAGCTCGCACGCATTTGCAGTGAGAGTATACCACTAAAAGCCAGACTTTGTTCGGGCGTCCCGATTAAATCGGGATGATCCGCCCGCAAGGCGCTAGCCAGCAAATCACCAGGGCACATTCGTGGATATTAACGCATCTATTCTATCCTGCAGCTCAATAGTCCTTGCCGCCGCCTCTCGAATGCGATTAAGATGATTGTATTCTTCTGCGATAAGTTCTTCTCCTCTGCGGTCTTTGAGATACTTGCCGGGGATTTCCCAACCGCCTATGCGCAGTGAAATATCATCAATCATTGCCGTGGTGGAAAGATTGGAGCGCATCAGATGAACATTCGCCAGTTCTTCACCGAGTTCAGAGAGTGATCGGAATAGCGGATTATCAGGTATCAATGGAACGCGCGGATAATCCATTTTCAGGAAATCAGCGTATCGATTTCTGTAGATGTTGCTGAATAGAATGGCGTATATATAGTATAAGAATTCTGTGTTAACTCTAGCAAGGCTGTGCAACGGAAAGAGCATAGCCCCTCCACGGCGAAATAAATTAAGGTCTGTCGGCTTATCTGTAATGAAAGCAACGTCCCAGGTATCTGATCCCGTCACCTGTCCGGCGCGCCCGATCGCCAGCGCGAGGTTCTCATGCATAAGATTCTTCATAAACGGCAGGCGCGGCCGTTCCATCACCAACCCCGAATAATACGCCCAGCGCGTGTCGAAAGGCCTGTAAAGAACTTCGATGATTTTCTCTTCCCAAATCGGGTCTGCAAGCAGCGCTTTACGGGCCTTTTCTATATCCAGATCAGAGACTCGATACCGCGCCCTGATCTCATCTGCGCTAAAATTGGGGTTTCTAAGCGCTGCGATGCGCTCGGTTAGCGCGCCTCGATCTCTGTCCACAGCAAACGAATCGCGAGAGGTCACAAACCCAACGCTGTGCTCGTGAAAAATATCGAACAGCGATGCGAACCCATAGAATTCACGCTGCAGATCTGCGTTCGATGGTATGAACACGCTGAAAGGCTTGGCTGGGTTCACTTCCTCCCATGGTGTGCTGTGGAAGCCCAATTCTGCCAGTTTGCTGAGCTTTTCTTCACGCGTCCCCCTGATTCCGGAATGCATAACTTTGCATTCTGACGAATTTGATGTCTTTACAAAAAACGCTATGGCGACCCCCATTTGGATAGGAAATATGTTCTCATCCAGACACTCGGATTCCTGATGCGTCTTGCTGTTTCCGTATAGGTTTAAGGCATAAACTTGATCAAAGCTATTCATCAGACTGGAGCGCATGGCTCTGAATGTTGGATTGAACAGATAGCTGTGGTTTGTGATGAATGCCACGATCCCGCAGCCAGCTTGCTCGACTCTATGCTGCGCCATTCTGATGAACTTCACATAATCATCCTGCAGCCACTTCGGGTTGCGTTCATCGAGGCCAACCTTGTAATCCGCCATCAGATCGGCTATCGCGCCCGCGTTTGCCGAGTGGCCGGAGTATGGCGGATTCCCAAGCACGACCAACGGTGCGCCATTCAGTTGTAAGTCTGTTTCTTGCAGGCTATCGGAGTTGAATATATCGCAATTGCAAAGCTTTGCCGCCAATGCAGCGGCAGGAGCGGAAATCTCCATCCCAATGGCTCGGCGATAGGGTAGGGCGGCGGCATCCCGGCGCTGCAGAAAAGTCCCGATCCCGCAGCAAGGGTCCAGCAAAACAGCATTCTTAGCCGTCTCTCCGAATTGCTCCTGAAGAATAGCCCCAATGCCTCTGAGCATATAATCGACAACTGCCGGCGGGCTGTAATGCACTCCACGGCCCTTCGCTGCCTTGGCATCATACGCCCTCAAGAATTCCTCATAGAAATAAATCGCCGGGTTCTTGCCCTGCGCCAAGTATTGCTCGAAAACCTTATCAAGCTCAATCTCACTGAGCATTTGCTTAGTTCGCGTGACAAGCTCATTATCCGATGCATTGTTGATCATATCGCAATACTTCAAATCGTTGTTCTGAAGTCGCGAGAGAAACAAGCCATAAGCGGCCGTCTGGGCGACGAAATCACTGTCGATTTCTCTTATTTCGCCTGCAAAATGCGCAAGTATGGCGGCAAGTTGTTTTGTCGATATCGTGTGAACCATGGGTATACATTATCATCCAGCAATGGGCAAGTCAATAAAAAACAGAATTTCTGCAATAATAATGCAAGACTTGCTTGCTGCCGCAGGATTTATGCAACAAAAAAGCGAATCTCATTAGCATAGACCTTTCAAAGGAGGCAGACGGATAGTTATGGCAAGTATCAAAGGAACCAGGACAGAAGTGAACCTGCTTAAGGCTTTTGCAGGCGAATCGCAGGCGAGAAACCGCTATACTTTCTTTGCCAGTCAGGCGAGAAAAGATGGTTATGAGCAGATAGCGGCGATTTATGAAGAGACTGCGAATCAGGAAAAAGAGCATGCCAAGAGATTCTTTAGTATGCTTGAGGGCGGCCCGCTGGAAATAACAGCAACTTTCCCCGCGGGTATTGTCGGCGCTACCCTTGAAAACCTCAAAGCTTCCGCTGCAGGCGAGGGCGAGGAATGGGGCGAGATTTACCCGAACTTTGCCGCTGTCGCCCGTGAAGAGGGCTTTGAGAGCGTTGCAAAGCTTTTTGAAATGATCTCTGTTGCGGAAAAGCAGCACGGCAAGCGCTATGCTGATCTGGCTGCGAATATCGAGGCCGGTAAAGTTTTCGCTCGCAATACTCCCGTTAAATGGCGCTGCCGAAACTGCGGTTTCGTTCATGAGGGAACAGAAGCCCTGAATGTTTGCCCGGCATGTGCTCATCCGAAGGCTCATTTCGAGATTCTGGGCGAGAATTGGTAGAGAGACCAATATCTTATTAGGAGGAAACTTATGACGAGCGCAATGGAAGTATATAAGTGCAACCACTGCGGCATTATTGCTCAGATTTTGCATAGCGGAGCAAGCAAAATGATTTGCTGCGGTGAGCCAATGCATTTGCTGATAGCCAACACCACCGATGCGGCAAAAGAGAAACATGTGCCGGTAGTTGAAAAAGTGGACGGCAGCATCAGGGTGAGCGTTGGCAGCGTTCCGCATCCCATGGAAGAAATGCACTATATTGAATGGGTTGAAGTCATCATCGGTGATAGATCATGCAGAAAGTTCTTCAAGCCGGGCGACATCCCCGAAGTAATATTCAAATGCGGAGAGGTTTCTGATGTTACAGCGCGAGCTTACTGCAATCTTCACGGACTATGGAAGGCATAATTATGACAAAATATATATGCGATTTATGTGGTTATATATATGACCCCGAAGCTGGGGATCCGGATAACGGCGTTGCGGCCGGCACAGCCTGGGAAGATGTTCCAGAGGATTGGCTGTGCCCGTTGTGCGGCGTGGGCAAGGACTCGTTCAGCGAGGTTTAACAGGCGGGAGGGCGAGGCTCCCGCCGAGCCTTGTAGCTGCGAAGGGAAACCGAATTGCAAAACAAACTACGCGTAGCCAGCTTCAATGCAAACTCTATCAGAAGCAGGATGGATATTATTCTTAACTGGATGCGGGAGCAGGGGTGCGATGTGCTCTGCGTGCAGGAAACCAAGGTTACCGATGCCGATTTCCCTATCGCGCCTATCTCAGAAGCTGGCTATAACTGCGTGTTTGCGGGTCAGAAATCCTATAATGGCGTCGCGATTATTTCCCCTCATGAGCTTTCAGATGTTCGCATCGGCATCGGAAACGCCGAATGGGACGAAGAGGCGCGCCTTATCAGAGCGACGGTAAACGGCATAACAATCGTCAATTGTTATGTTCCGCAAGGCACCGCCGTGAGCACTCCCAGGTTCCAATACAAGCTGGATTGGTTGGTGGCGATGCGCGAGTATTTCAGCCGAGATTTTTCTGCTGATTCTTCGGTTCTGTGGGTGGGGGATTTTAATGTCGCCCGCGAGCCGATAGATGTCTACGACCCCGATGCTCTCCTGGGAAGTGTTTGCTATAACCCCGAAGAACACAAAGCGCTTGATTACGTTAAAGAATGGGGTTTTACGGACGTTTTTCGCAAACATCACGCCAACGAGCCGAACCTCTATACATTCTGGGATTACAGGGTGCCTAACGCCTTCAAGCGCAGGATAGGCTGGCGATTGGATCATATCTGGGCTACCAAACCCCTCGCCGAGGCTTGCATAGACTGCTGGGTAGACACCGCTCCCCGCCTCCTCGAAAAACCATCGGACCATACATTCATCTGCGCCGATTTTCAGATTTAGCCTCGGTGTTTCGGGATTTGAATGGAGCCGCAGGCGGAATGGAAATCCCGAAAGAACTAAAGCAAACATGATACACGCAGGGTTTCGGGAAAGGGGTTTCCCGAAACAACTTAACTTAAACACCGAATTATTCGGTGTAGGGGCGAACCCGTGTGTTCACCTTAGGCTAAAACTCACAATTATTACTCAAAATAATGTTTGCCTGGCACGGATTTGGTGAATTATAGCTAAGGGCAATAGACAGGGCCAAGGAGAATCTGTTTATGTCAATTACACTAAGACGCGCGATGATTTGGGTGGTTCTTATTTGGTGGTTGATCGCCGGATTCATCTGCCGAGCATCGGCGGGCGTTTCAACGCCTTACAAGATACTGTTATCAGCCAAGAACCCGATAGTGTGGCAGCAATTCGGGACGTGGTTGATGGTCACCGAAGACCTGCCGGGTAAGGGACGCACATGCTATTATATTGACCCGGTACGCAAGAGCAGGCTCACGCTTAAGGTTCCTCGACCGGGAGCATGGCAGCCGTTGGGTTCTGCGATTAAGTGGCTGATGTATATCGATAAGATAAATGGTCTGGATCGGCTTATGGCGCATGATGTTGACCATCAATTTGTCAGCATCGCCTGCCCAAGTTCTCAGAAACAGGTGGGCTGTGGGATGGCTGATACGCGGTGTATATTCGGTCAGTATCGCGCTTTCCTGGCTGGCGACCATTACCCAGTTTATCTCTATTGTATTAATATGCTTGGCGGCACGCTCACGCCATTTCTCATAAGTGATTCCGAGAAGAGCCAATTCGCCCACGATGGCAATCTGATCGTCTACAGAGCATATTATGGCCCTGGTGATGTTCGCATCTGCGGCGTATATTTCAATGCGCCGATTGAGTTTACCATTGCCGCTCGCAATGGGATTGAGCCCTCGGTGTGCGGGAATCTTGTCGCATGGGCTGAAATTAACGGCGCTGGTTGGAATATTGTTGGAATGGATATTTCCACCGGCGAGATCAGAACGATAGCCTATACTGCCGCAAACCCTCCAAGCCCCGAGGCCGGCAAGGGCGCTATATTCTGGCAGGACGCTCGCAATCGAGCTCGAACGGGCATTGATATATATGGATACGATTGGGCGCTTAAAAAGGAGTTTCCGGTGAGCGTGCTGACTGGCGATCAGACCAAGCTGCGTGTATGCAACGATCTGATCACATGGTCTAGCGGCCTGCTGAATTATCAAATCCTTTGGGCAGCAAAGTATTCCCGATAGGAGCCCGAAATATTATGGCTAGCTGAGCAATAAGACGGGTATATATATGCTGAGCATTAAGAAAACGGAGGATGAGTATATGCTTCAAGTTGGTCAATTAGCTCCTGATTTCGAGATGGAAGCGGTAGTTGATAGCAATTTTCAGACTATTTCGTTAGGTGATTATCACGGCAAATGGGTGGTTTTGTTTTTCTGGCCTTTGGATTTCACGTTTGTTTGCCCCACTGAGGTGACGGCGTTCAGCAGGCGAATCAAGGATTTCAAAGACCTCGGCAGCGCAGGATAATTGCAGATCTGCCTTATATAGAATTGGTGAGAAAGTTGAGAATAGAAACCGGTGGAAATGTATTACTTTCCACCGGTTTCTATGTTATCATTAAGCATTCATTCTTTGGAGACATTAAAATGCCATTGCGAGGCCTGACCAGGCGAGACCTTTATAGCACGGTGATTTTTGCGGCGCTGGTTTATTTTGCGCTGCGATTCATATCTCAGATAGCAGATGTGTTGTTGCTTTTCAGCATAACTCTTTTGGCTGTGGTTGTTCTAAACCCCGTGGTAACCTGGCTGGAATGCAGGCGCATTCCGCGTGCTGTTTCAGCGGCTTTGCTGGCGCTGAGCGTTATCGGACTTGTTGTTCTAGCTCTTTATTTAGTGATTCCTCTTGCTTCCAAGCAGATGAGCGAATTAGCCCAGCAATTGCCGCAGTCTGCCGAGGCATTGCAGCGCGCGATATCAAAACTGGCAGATAAATACCCTGTTATCAACAAGCTGATGCAGAGTTTGGATAATAACACTCTCTCAGCGTTGAAGCCATTATTGGGAGGCGCCACCAGACTTACCGCAAACATCGCGGGACTCATTGCAGCGATGCTTGTAGCATTCATTAGCACAATTTACATACTGGCCAACCCCAAACCGTTGGCAAATGGCTTATTGTTGCTGTTCACTGCCCAAACCCGACGTAAAATTGAGGGTATTGCCGAGCATTTAGGCAAACAGATTCAGGCATGGAGTCTTGGGTTGCTCATCGGTATGTTCGCTATATTTCTGCTAACCTGGGTCGCGCTATCCATTATAGGGATAAAGCAGGCGTTCTTATTTGCTGTGTTTGCAGGTCTCTTGGAGGCTGTGCCAATACTTGGACCTGTGCTTTCAGCAGTTCCGCCGATTGTTGTGGCCCTGACCTATAACCCGGTGCTGGTAATCTGGATTATTCTTGCTTTCATAATAATCCAGCAGTTTGAAAGCAATATTTTGGTGCCGATGGTAATGTCGCGGCAGTTGTCGCTGCACCCCGTAACAGTTATATTTGCGGTAGTGGTCTTGAATGGCATGTTTGGGATTATTGGTATATTTTTGGCAACGCCCGCTGCCGCGACCATTTCGGTATTATATGACGAGCTTCATATAAGTCGGCAAGTGAGAAAACTGGATGATGGTTCTCAGGAAACATCCCGATCTAATCGGGGCGGCGCGTAGCAGCTAAAGGGGATTGATCTTCAATACTTCGTTGGCCTTGACCCAGATTATATGCCCTTTGTGAGAGACGTAATAAAGCCCGGATTCTTCTGCCACATCCAAAAGCCTACTCTGGCGAGTTTCCTGGACGATTTGGCCGTCTCTTGAGCGAACAGCTACCTCGTAGGTAATCTCAAGATGCTCATCATTTTCCAGCCTTGCCGCAATGTCATAAATATCCAGCACTTTAGCCTCCCGCCCCGATTAAATCGGGGACTTCATTCTTGAAATATACTTAGGCAATTGGGCTTAGCCCTCCCCAACACCCAACACCTAGTTGATGATTACTGTTTTTCTTGCAGTGATTTCAGGAATTCTTCTTCCCTGGCTTCTAAATCTGCCTCGGTGGGCCTTTTTATGGGCTCTTCTTCGTTATCGACTTCCTTCCCCGCTTCCCCATGCGCAGGCTCCACCTCGCCATGCTGAGGCTCCACCTCGCCATGCTGAGGCTCCACCTCGCCATGCTGAGGCTCCACCTCGCCATGCTGAGGCTCCACCTCGCCATGCTGAGGCTCCACCTCGCCATGCGCAGGCTCCACCTCGCCATGCTGAGGCTCTCGAAGCACGGGCTCTCCACTCTCCACTCTCTGCTCTCCACTCATTTGCTTCGGTATCCTGATGCCGAAGCCTTTGTGAGGCTCCAAATCTTTCTTAGACACAAGCAGCTTATAGCTGATTCTGAGCTGCCTTTGTTCAGGTGTTAGCCTGTTGCGAGCCTCGCCCGAAAGATTCTCCAGCCAACGTCTGCGCTCAGCTTCCTGCATTGCCAAATGTCTGCTGCGGGCTTCTTTGCTGAGGCTGTCGATGTCCACTTCAATGCATACGGAGCCATCGTCATAGATGCGGTCGACCTTGCCCACCAGCCCACCAAAATATAAAAAATATAACCCCGACTTTATATCCTCTGGTGTGACCTCTCTGGTTTTGATCATCACACCATTGCCGGTTTTGAGTTCTGCCATTCATGTGCCTCCTACTGATTGTATCGCTATTATAATACCACTTATTGGAAGCGCTAGGGAATAGGGCAGGGAACAGGGAACAGGGAATAGAAGGGACTTGTTCGCCTGCAATCTCTGATGCGGGCGTGAGTTACCAGGCGGATCGGAGATTCCGCCCGAACGAAAGTATATATTGCGGGCGGATTAGAGATTCCGCCCGAACAGAGCATTCTCCAGCCATCGAACCATCAGACTATCGAACTATCTAACTTACCTTCACCCATTTCTCGGTATCTGAGCTGTTTGCCACCGCTTCGAGAACTTCCTGGCACTTGAGGCCGTCTACGAAATTCGGGGTGGGGCAGATGTTGTCTGCAATGCCGTTCATCATGTTGTAGACCTGGTGAACGAAGGTGTGCTGCCAGCCGATGATGTGTCCGCCTGGCCACCACGCGCCCGCGTAAGGCTGGGAGCCGTCTGTGACCATGATATTCTTCCAGCCCTGATATTCGGGCTTGTCGGTCATGCTGAGGTATTCGAGTTCGTTCAGGCGTTCGAGGTTGAAACGAATGCTGCCCGTGCTGCCGTTGAGCTCGAAGCGCATGGCGTTTTTTCCACCGCCTGCGAAGCGCGTGGCTTCGAATGTGCCCACGGCGCCGTTGGCAAACTTAGCCAGGAAAAGCGCGGCATCGTCTACCGTTACCTGGCCCATCTCTTTTGAGCCTTGCGCGGCGGCCAATCCACCTGCCTGAGCCTGCACAATGGGTCGCTTGTCGATGAATGTCTTCAAGAGGCCGCATACAGAGTCGAATTCTCCACACAGATAGCGGGCAAGGTCGATAATATGAGCGTTGAGGTCGCCATGCGAACCTGACCCGGCTTTGTCTTTCTTAAGCCGCCAAACAAGCGGAAACTCCGGGTCCATAATCCAATCTTGCAGGTAAACAGCCCGGAAGTGATATGGTTTACCCACCATTCCCTCATCGATCATCTTCTTTGCCAAAGCGATGGCGGGGACCACGCGATAATTGAAGTTGACCATGTGCATAACGCCAGCTTTTTCGACCGCCGCAACCATTTCTTTGGCCTCGGCGACGTTCATTGCCAGCGGCTTTTCGCAGAAAATATGCTTACCGGCGGCTGCTGCTGCCAGCGCGATTTCTTTGTGGGTGTCGTTGCCGGTGCCGATATCCACCAGGTCGATGTCTTTCGCTAGCGCCAATTGCCTGTAATCTGTGCTGTATCGTTCCCAACCGAATAGCTCGGCAGCTTCTTTTACGGCGGATTCGTTGCGCCCGCAGAGTTCTTTCATAACGGGCGCGGCCTTTATATCCGGGAAAGCCCACGCCGCATCACGGTAACCAACGCTGTGAGCCTTGCCCATGAACGCGTAACCGACCATACCAACATTTATCTTTTGCTTTGCCACTGCTAATCCTCCCGCACACTTGAGAAATCTTATTGGGTGAAACTCTCAGATAAGGTGTTATATCATGCGCTGGCAAAATCCTCCGGTTGGTGGCGAACAATTTCGCCTTCAACCATATATATCACGTCTTCGGCGATATTTGTGGCCTGGTCGCCTATGCGTTCGAGGTGGCGGGAGACTGAGATCAGGTGCAGCGCTCCGGCAACTCGGTCGGGATTTTGCTTTATGTAGTTTTCTATAAGCTCAAACATATTGCGGTTAGCTGTGTCGACTTCTTCGTCTTCGGACCGCACCTGCCGGGCAAGCGTTGTGTCTGAGTTTACCAGGGCATCGAGGCTTTGTTTTAGCATGAGTTGTGCGTTGTCGGCCATGCTTTTGAAGTCGAGATATACCTCGATTGGCGCGTGACCGGAAAGATATGCGGCTCTCTCGGCGATGTTCACGGCCAGGTCGCCTATGCGCTCGAGATCGTTATTTATCTTCAGCACCGCGATAACGTATCTGAGGTCGCTTGCTACCGGTTGGTAGAGCGCAAGAATTTTCAGGCATTCTTCCTCAATCTCGACTTCCAGATTGTCCAACACTTCATCGCCAACTATCACTTGTTGAGCAAGAGGCTCATTGCGAGTGATTAAGGCGTCGATGGACTTTCGCACTGTCTCTTCAGTTTCTGCCCCCATGAAGAGGATTTTCTTTTTGAGTTTGTCGATTTCTCTATGCAAATGTGTGCTCATTGGTAACTCCTTCGGAGTAGCTGAAAGTGGAAAGCGGAAAGCAGAAAGCCCCGGAATCCACTGCCTCGCGTTAGATTGTCATTGCTGCGTTCGAAATCCTATCCAAACCTGCCGGTTATGTAGTCCTCGGTTTGCTGTTTTTTTGGTCGGCTGAACATGTCGCTGGTTATGCCGAATTCGATTACATCGCCTTCGAAGAAAAATGCAGTGTAATCTGAGATACGCGCTGCCTGCTGCATGTTATGCGTAACCACAACTATAGTATACAATTCTTTCAGCTTTTCTATCAGTTCTTCGATTTTTGCTGTTCCCACCGGGTCTATTGCTGATGCGGGCTCGTCCATCAGTAGAACTTCGGGCTCTACCGCAATGGCTCTGGCTATGCACAGCCGTTGTTGTTGTCCGCCGGAAAGGTGTGTGCCGGACTCATGCAGCTTGTCCTTGACTTCGTTCCACAGCGCCGCCTTGATGAGCGATTCTTCTATTTTGTCATCAAGCTCGTTTTTGCTGGTTTTTGCTTTGAGGCGCAGGCCGTATGCCACGTTGTTATAAATCGACATTGGAAATGGCGTCGGACGCTGGAAGATCATTCCAATCCTTAGCCGCAGGTCTATGAGATCAATTGATGGGTCAAGTAGATTCTCGCCGTCCATTATGATCTCGCCGGTGGCCTTTTGGCCTTTATACATTTCGAAAATGCGGTTGTAGGTGCGGATATGCGTAGATTTTCCGCAGCCGGACGGCCCAATGATCGCGGTGACTCGGTTTTCGGCTATATCCAGATCATTCGACTTCAGCGCCTGATGCCCGTCGTAGTAGAAGTTCAGATCTCGCACGGATATCTTCGGGTTTTGTATAATAACTTCGCTCATCGTTTAGCTTTCCTGTCTCTTGATATCAGGCGCGCCGTGATATTTAAGAATAGCACTCCTGCTGTTATCAGTAATGATGCTCCCCAGGCCATGGTGTTTTGGTCGTTGAAGGCCGATTTGGCGTAGTCGTTGATTGTGACGGTCAGGTTGCCGGTCTCTCCCACCATTAGCCAGTTCCAAAACTTGCTATTTACTGCGGTGAATAGCAGGGGCGCGGTTTCTCCGCTCACACGGGCGACTGCGAGCATTACGCCGGTCACAAGGCCGCTTTTTGCTGCCCTGAAGACTACTTCAAATATCATCTTGTGCTCGGGTGCGCCCAGCGCAAGGGCTGATTCGCGCAGAGTGTTCGGCACAAGTTTGAGAATATCTTCGGTGGTGCGCGTGACAATCGGCAGCATTATAATCGCCAGCGCGATGGCTCCGGCATACCCGGAAAACCCGAATCTGAGCACGATGATAGTGTATGCGAAAACGCCGATCACAATGGACGGCGCGCCCATCATTATATTTGCGACGAACCGCACCGTGTTAGCAAATTTGCTTTCCTGCCCGAACTCTGAGAGATAAATCCCCGCCATCATGCCTATCGGTACCCCAATGATCGTGGCAGCAGCGGTGATCATAACGGTCCCGAGTATCGCATTGGCCACACCTCCGCCAGACATTCCCGGTGGCTTGGGTAGTTGTGTGAAGAAATCCCAGTTAATGGCTCCAATGCCTCGGCTGACCACTGTGTATAGAATCCAAACCAGCATACAAAGGCCAAACACAGCGGCTGACCCGGCAATTAGCGTGACCACGCCGTTGAGGGTTTTGCGCTGTGTGATAGAGCGAGGTCTCAACTTCGGCCTCCGTTCTTACCGGCATATTTTAGCCAGACTTGAGCGATTATCTGGAAGATTGCCGTTATGAGGAACAGCACCAATCCTAGCTGAACCAGTGAGCTCAGATACAGGCCATCTGAGGCTTCGGTGAACTCCACCGCAAGGGTGGAGGCGATGGTGTTGCCGCCTGCGAAGAGTGACGACGATAGAGTGTGATCGTTTGCCAAAACAAATGTTACAGCCATTGTCTCACCAATCGCTCTGCCCAGGCCCAGGAAAACCGCTCCGACCATTCCGCGCAGACCGTAAGGAATGGAAACGTCTTTGGTGACTTCCCAGGTGGTGGCGCCCAAGCCGTAAGCCGATTCTTTCATCACGGGCGGCACCATCATCAGGATGTCTCGCATTACTGAGGTAATAAACGGCAATACCATCAGCGCGAGAATGCAGCCTGCCGTCAATATTCCCAAACCGGAGGAAGACGGGCCGGAGAACAAAAAAGTATTGCCAAACCACTTGCTGAGCAACGGGTTGATATATTTGCCCATGATTGGCACAAACACGAACAGCCCCCACATTCCATAGATAATGCTGGGGATGGCGGCCAAGAGCTCAATTGCAGTCCCAAAGATGCCGCTGAGCTTTTCGGGAGCTAATTCCACCAGGAATATCGAAACTACCAGGCTCATCGGAACCGCGATTATCAGCGCGATGATTGTGGTAACTATTGTGCCCGAAATGCTGCTCAGCGCGCCGAACTTGCCATTGACCGGGTCCCATGTAGATGATGTGAGAAATCCCCAGCCGAATGTGTTCATCGAAAGCTGTGATTTGATAAACAGCTCGATTACTATTCCCGCCATTACCAGAACAATCAGGCAGCAGCAAGCTGCCCCAAGCATTCTGAATAGCTTATTAGCAGGCGACTTGTGCGGCCTTTGGCTTATATTTGGTTGTTCTATGTTGATAGCCATCGTTATCCAAGGGACAGGGACCGGATTTCCAGGCCCATCTAATACCAATCTACTTCCAGGCTGGTTTGCCGTTGATTGTTAGTTCGGTTTTCCATTTTTCGGTGACCAATTTAATTACGTTTTCGGGCATTGGAACGTAGTCAAGTTCTTTTGCCATATCCCGGCCGTGGCGATAGCTCCAATCGAAGAACTCCAGTATTGCTTTGGCGACTTTTTCATCGGTCATCTTCTTTTGGACGATGATATAGGACGCGCCGGTGATCGGCCAACTCTTTTCGCCGGGCTGATCTGTGAGCACCACATAAAAGCCGGGGGCGTTTTTCCAATCCGCTCCAGCGGCAGCGCCCTGGAATGTCTCCACGGACGGTTCCACGAACTTGCCTGATTTGTTTTGCAGCTTAACATGGGACATTTTACCTTGCAGGGCATAGGCGTATTCAACGTAGCCGATGGCCCCATCAATGCGCTTTACGAATGCCGCTACGCCGTCATTGCCTTTGCCGCGGGTTGTGCCTGCTGCGGGCCAGTTTACAGTCTTGCCGAAGCCGACCTTTGAATGCCATTCTTTGGAAACTTTGTCCAGATAATTGGTAAATATCCAAGATGTGCCGGAGCCGTCTGCTCTGGCAACTACTGTGATGTTCGTAGCTGGCAGAGTCAGGCCGGGGTTGGCTTTTGCTATGGCGGGGTCGTTCCATTTTTTGATTTTGCCTAGATAGATATCCGATATAACCTGCGCGGTGAGCTGGAGTTGCCCTGGTTTGATTCCTGCGATGTTCACCACGGGCACAACTCCACCCATAATCATCGGAAACTGCATCAGGTCTGCTTCTTTAAGTTCATCTGCGGTCAAAGGGGCGTCGGAAGCGCCGAAATCGACCGTTTTTGCCTTGATCTGCTGAACTCCGCCGCCTGATCCGATGGCGTTATAATTTACCTGCACGCCCTTGATCTGGTTGTATTGGTCGGCCCATGTGGTGTATACCGGGGCAGGGAAAGTGGCCCCTGCGCCATTAATTTTGCTGCCGGACTTGGCGCCGCCCTTGCCGCATCCTACGATGGACAGGGCCGCGGTGATAGAAATTGCAAGTAAAATCAGTTTCAGTGTTTTTTGATTCATGTTAAATCTCTCTTTCAGAATAAAATTCGGATATCATCGACTATATAATATAGTATGTTTTTAGGAGTGTGCAAGGATGGCATAAGATTTCAGTAAATTTGCTTCGGGGCAAAAAACGAGCCCTCGAAGCATAGTTAAGTTATGATCGTCCGGGAAATCTGTTCCCGGACTTTATCCGACGCTCTTAGCCGACTTCCCCAATGGTATAGAAACTGCCGGTGACTAGCACCAGGCCATCATCGCCTGCAAGTTCTATCGCACTCCTTACGGCGTCTGGGACGTTGTCTATTACCTCGACATCTTCGCAGAATCGCCGGGCTGCTTCGGCCATTTCGGCGGCGGGCAGCGCTTTGCTCCATTTGGATTGCGTGGCGATTATCTTGGATGCCATCGGAGCCAGGTTCAGCAATACGCCATCGGTGGGGTGGGTGTTCAGCATTCCTATTACCAGAATCATTTGATCGTAGCGCATACTTTGGTTGATTGCGCGGGCTAGATGCAGGGCGGCGTCGGCATTGTGGGCGCCGTCTATGATGACCTTGGGATGCTCCTGCAGAACTTCCAGCCTGCCTGGGATGTAGGCGTTGGCGACACCCGAAGAGATTGCTCGAGTTGGGATTCTAACTTCATATTTTCGCAGCGCAACTATCGCGGCGATGGCTGTTGCGGCATTTATGTGTTGAAAAGCTCCTGCAAGACCTGGTTTGAGGTCATTGTAGTGGAACTCAGCGCCATTGACCGAAAAACAGTCCCATTTGCTTGTGTAGCGAATATGCACATCCGCCGAATGAGAAATCGCTTTCTTTGCGGGCGATTCGATTACCCGCCAAACTTCGGCCCCTTCTTGGCGCGAACGGTTCAGAATGACCTGCCACGCGGCTTGATCGTCTACGGCGGTTATCAGAACGGCTCCGGTCTTGATGATCCCCGCCTTTTCAAACGCTATCTTTTCTATGGTGTCTCCAAGCCGCTCAGTGTGATCAAGGCTAATGTTCGTGATGACTGCCACCAGCGGATCGACGATATTTGTCGCATCGAACCTGCCGCCCATTCCAACTTCGATTACCGCAAAATCCACATTTTGCCGCGCAAAATAGATGAAAGCCGCAAGGGTCTTTGCTTCAAATTCGGTGACCGGGCCAAGGTCGGTTTCGCCGATCTGGTCTGCAACGGGTTTGATCTCGGTCATGATTTCGGCAAAAGCATCTTTGGAGATCATTCGTCCGTCTATCTGAATGCGTTCGCGTATGTCGAATACATACGGCGAGAGGTAAAGCCCGGTTCTATGCTCTGCCTCGCTCAAAATGGATGCTATGAAAGTGCAGGTTGATCCCTTGCCGTTTGTGCCGGCGACGTGTATGACCCTCAGCTTATTTTGCGGGTTGCCAAACGCTTCGCAAAGCGCCGTAATCCGCTCCAAGCCAAACTTGATTCCAAATTTTATAAGCCCATCCAGATACTCTACCGACTGGTCAAAATTCATAAGGGTTTTCTTTGCACTTTCCTTTATTAGATCAGAGTCCATTATAACAGTTGACGCGCCTTCGTGCGAGTTATGGCGCGAGTTTGGGTGCGAGTTTTGAGTTATGAATTATGAGTTGGGGGAAGGGGAGGATGAAACAATGTTCGGGCGCAATCTCTGATGCGCCCGTTCAGACTGTTTCGCTCATCTCTGATGAGCCAAAGCTAAGCTTTGGTTGTTTATGGATTTCCATTCCGCCTGCGGCTTCATTTGAATTCTGGAAGACGGAAAACAGCTAGTCCAGAGGTTGAGCATATGTGTCACGGACGACGCGTTGTTTGCTTCCGAGGCACAAGGCGCTTGTCTGCCCGAGTGTTGAGAAGCAGAACGTTGAGACAGAGTGTGAACCACGCGAATAGTGCTGCCATACACATGCCGATGACCCAGACTACGGTATGCGTCGAGGCCAAGTAGCTCTGAGCTAATTCGGGCGAGGCCGAGGAGTAACTTGCGAACATAGCTCCGCAACCTACCACAAATCCAACGCACACAGCCAGGCCGATGTAAAGCAAGCCCATGACCCGCGGACGGATGGCGCGCCAGAACAGCACGGAAAGCAACTGCGCCGTGATAACCAGTCCCAGGTAGCACTTTCCCAGCAGTGCAAAGTTCACCGTCTGCGTCACGCGAAAGTTGGTTAGTGCATAGTCGAGGAACACCCATAAAGACCCCAATAGGAATATCATCGTAAGAAGGTAGTAGGTCAGTATGTGCAAACCGGTAATCCTTGGCACGCAGAACCGCATAGTGAGAACCAAACCGTAGAAGCTCAGATAAACAGCCAGTAGGTAATCTACAGAAAGAATGTTAAACACCAAGCCAGGGTATTCGGCCGCTACCTGTGTCAGCCACGGCCGCGCTGGATCCACAGCTATGCCCAGGTTGACCCAGTACTCTGCTAGACCAGTAAAGGACGCATATTGAAAACTGCCCAGTATGGCTATGAAAAAGGTGCAAAGGAATGTCGCTATGGCGCCGTACTTGAACCAGCTCTCTTGGTCTTCCTCCGGCAAGCCGCCTTCTGGTGCGTCTTCACTATCGCCTGCTTCTTCCCTTGTCAGAAAGATCACGACAATAGTCGCCACAAAACCTGCCAGCAAGCCAAGAACGCCAGCGTGGGACACTGCGTTCTGCGTCAGCCCTTGTGATCCCCAACTTCCGTCAGCAGTTACTTGTTGCAGCAATGGGAAAGCTGTATAACCCAGGGCTACTAGCAGAGCAAAAGCGAGTATCCACCTCAGTCTCATAGGTTCCTCTTTCTGGGCGGAAGGCGCCGCTCCGCCCCAACACGTTGTATTCCGGCACTCCTTCTTGTTTTGTAATTTCCATACCGCTTACGCCTTCATTCAAATCCCGGAAGAGCGAAAGCGCTGCTCAGTTATTTTGCACATGCGTTGGCCAAAGGCGCTCGATTTCTCTGTGGATATCCATTATCAGGAATTTCTCTCTGCCGATTACATTCTTCAGCTCTCTCTCAATCTTCGCCATATCTTCGTAGGTTTTTACAACGACGAACTGTACCTCATCGTAATCAAAGGTGAAATCATGAGGTACACGCCACTCCCGCTCATGAGAATAGTCAATGTGACCGCGATTCCAGTGATCATCACGGATTTTTTTGGGAGCATACGGAGGAGCAAAAGGGGTAATGAACGCATGCACCGCAGAATGGAATCCATGCAATTCCGGGTGATCCTTGTGTACAAACTCTCCCTGGATATTGTAGAGATCTGGTCGAAGGTATATCGCTGGACCGCCGCCAGCTGCGAATAGATGGGGTTTTGTAAAACCTACGCCGTAAGGTGAGTATGCTTCCGCATGGTGCAACATTGACCACCAGGGACATTCGGTGAACGCGACCGCCTGGGCACCCGTCCAAGGCATAGGTGTTGCATGGATTTTCTGACTTTTGAGGATACTTATTAGGCGCTCATAGGCATTGCCGCTAATCGCTTTTGCAGCGTTGTTATCAAGACAATCCTTGTTGCCGCAGGGATCGGCGTCCTTGGTAAAATGAGCCACATAGTTAGAGAAATCAGGTCTCTGCATCTTCTGCCTCCGTAATCAGTGTTTGTGCTCGACTGCTGGATCCGCAGGTGGCTGTTTGACCTGCGCAGCCTAAAATGTACACGTTGTTGCTAAGCCGCCCTTGATTTGTATTGCGCTTCAAACTCCTCCGCGCTCATATAGCCAAGAATTGAACGAAGCCTTACTCTATTACATAATACTTCTACATAATTATAAATATTCCTGCTTGCTTCGGTAATTATATTGAGTTATTTCGGGAAACCCCTTTCCCGAAACCGTATCGGCTTAGCTGTTTCGGTGCGCCAAGCTAAGCTTGTGTCACTCACCGGCCTGAAAGTGGCCGGACTGTAATTGCTTATTCGACAGTTAGCTGCCAGTCCAGGCTAGTCAGTAATGGCTGGTTTGAAGCGACTGCTCAGCGATTGCGCGGG
>JAPLCU010000123.1 GCA_026392045.1 Armatimonadota bacterium | reverse complement strand
TCGGCATCAGGATACCGAAGCAACTAAGGAAAACATGCGCGGTAGGCTTCGGCATCAGGATACCGCAGCAACTAATATCAATTGATTATACAAACACTTGTATCTTAAATGCAAGACATTGTGCATGGATGTTTATACTCTCATCAAGATTGGGTATATGCCAAAGTCTTAAATATTAATTACTATTGAGATTATAACACGCAATCGTCAAATATAGAGGTCACAACTTGGATAAAGCAACCTATGATTTCAAAGTGACTCCGGGTAATAAAGCGACAACATTACAACTCATAGGTGAGGTTGATTACGCCGCATTTCTTGAGATACATCCCAAATTGCGTGAACTTACAAAAGAATGCCCGGATGAGCTTCTTCTGGCCTTGGATGCTGTAACATTCCTGGATAGCGAAGGCGTCAAACTGCTTATATCCGCATTTCAATGGATGGCTGATAGGAATGGGCACGCAAAAATCACTCGCTGCAGCCCTTGCGTCGAGAGAATATTAAGTATCGTCAAAATGGGCGATTTATTGCCCACAACATCCGCAAGCGACTGTTAGCAACCAAATCTACAAGCTAATAAAATACTCTATAAGCATCCCTGCGCCTGCGCCTGTAGCGCCTTTTTTGGCGAGATCGATGTCTTTATCGATAGTTGCCGACGCCAAGTCCAGATGCGCCCACGCAACATCTCCGACGAAATCCTTTATGAATAGCGCACCGTTTATAGCCCCACCTTCGCGCGAACCGGTGTTCTTAATATCTGCCACATCGCTCTTGAGGCTCTCCCTGTAATCCTCAAAAATGGGCATTCTCCAGATGGTCTCGCCGCTCGCGGCTCCCCCGCGTATCAGGCTCTCGGCCAATTCATCCTTGGTGCAAAACAAGCCGGAAATCTGTCTTCCAAGCGCTGTGACGCAAGCGCCGGTAAGAGTGGCGAGGTCAATGATCTCGTCTACCCCTTGATCTTTTGCATACGCGACCGCGTCGGCCAAAATCAGACGGCCCTCCGCATCGGTATTAGCAACCTCGACCGTTTTACCGTTATATGACTTAAAAATGTCACCCGGATGAATAGCTCTGGCGCCTATCAGATTTTCAACCGCAGGAACCAGCGCAATTACGTTGACATTCGGCTTGAGCTTGCCGACCGCCCTCATAGCCGCGAGCACAGCCCCAGCGCCGGACATGTCGTCTTTCATTCCATACATGCCGTCCCCCGACTTAAGCGAATAGCCGCCCGCATCGAATGTGACACCCTTACCAACGATGGCAACGGTCTTGCTCGCCCCGGGAGCATCGTATTTCAGCTCAATAAAGCGCGGCTCAATTTCGCTGCCTCGCGAGACAGCCGCAATCAGGCCCATTCCGGCTTTTTCAATAGCTTTACGGTCTAAGATTTTGCACCCAAACTTATACTCGCCAGCAATCTCCTGCGCCAATTTCGCGAGGTGAGGAGGGTTCACGAAGTTGGACGGTTCGTTTATAACATCACGCGCCCAAACCACACAATCGCCGATGACCTCAGCCAATCGCATTCCCCGCTCTATCTCAGGCAACTTATCAGCGTCCATCTCAACTATTGTGAAAGACCTGATCGGATTCGCCTTGCCATCTTCGGTCTTGAAACGAGTGTATTCGTAAGCGCCGAGGATAGCTCCTTGCACCACCGCCTTAGCGCATCCAAATGCCGGAAGCCCGGCGATACCACCGCCATGGAGAATACTTGTCACGTTTTCGGCCTTAAGCTCTCGGCACTTCCTTGCCGCCGCAGCCGATGCCCGCATCACTTCACTAAGGCCAAAACTCTCCGATTTACCAAGCCCAACAAGCAGCGCTTTCTTTACGGGAATCTGACCAGAAAGACGAATGACCGCGATCTCCCCCAGCTTACCTTCAAAATCATCGTCTTTGATCAACTCCGAAATCATGCCATTCAAGGCTTTATCAACCGCGCCTGTGCCTCCGCCGGGCGATTTCACGCCTTGGAAGAGATTAACAATCAATACATCAGACGGTTGTTCCGTCAGTGATCCGCAAACTACACTAAAATCCATTTTATACTCCTATAACTATCTCTTGCAGGTATTATATACGAATCTTGCTAATCAGGGAACCACTCAGCCCGTATTATTCATGATATGTGGTAGGCTTCGGCATCAGGATACCGAAGCAACTGAAGTCAGGAGAGGAATGCCAGCTAAAGCGTAACAGCTCACTCTTCGTGAGAATATACGTACAAACTAGCATCCTGAGCTCCGTCGAAGGGCGCGGTCA
The DNA here is from genome assembly GCA_026392045.1 of Armatimonadota bacterium. GTDB lineage: Bacteria > Armatimonadota > UBA5829 > UBA5829 > UBA5829 > JAMCYN01. The sequence goes on along the minus strand of JAPLCU010000123.1, from coordinate 5,029 downwards.
AGTTTAGTTACATGTCACTTCGTAGCCGCATACTTCGTCCTTCGTCAGGCTCAGGAGGGCTCAGCATGCTCACATTGTACTCATCAAGAGTGAGCTCTTACGCTAAAGCGTTGACATTAGGATGCTTGAATGGTACCATCATATTTGCAGCGCATTTCGGTTGAGAGTGTGGATGCATGATATTTAGACCACTGAATAAAATGGGCAATAAAGGGGAATGGTGCCGGAGATCGGAGTCGAACCGATATGAGATTGCTCTCGGTGGTGTTTGAGACCACTGCGTCTGCCATTCCGCCACTCCGGCATTGTGGGATTATTATTATAATCCTCAGTGACCGAGACTGTCAACATTGAAAGGAGAGAGTTCAGTCTTGCGGGAATTACATGTCATCCTGAACTCGATTCAGGATCTGTTACGCTTAAGGCTTAGATTCCGAATCAAGTTCGGAATGACAAATACACTAAGACTGAACTCTTACATTGAAAGGCAAAGATGAAAGGGTAAAGATGATGAGCGAAGAATTTACAAACAACACAAATCCTGAACCGGAGCGGCCAACGCCGCCTCCTCCGCCAATTCCGCCGCAGGGCGCTTACTATCAGGTGCCGCAATATGCGCCGCCTCCGCCTCGCCCTCCGCGCAATAACACATGGATGATTCCGGTATCATTGGTGATAGGCTGCCTTCCGTGGGTGATTCTTGGCCTTATGTTGATGGTTGCAATAATCGGGAGCATCGTGAGCAGCGGTGTATCTGGCGAGCATGTTGCGCTTTTACACGTGAGTGGGGTGATCACCGGAGGCAAGAGTAGTTCGAGTATGTTTGGCGATTCAGTGGTCGGTTCGGAAGATTTGGTTGCTCAATTGGAATCACTTCGTAAGAAATCCGGCGTAAAAGTTATTGTGTTGAGGATCAATAGCCCCGGCGGCAGCGCTTCGGGCTCTGAAGAAGTTTATAACGAGATAGTCAGAGTGAGGAAAGCCGGCAAGTTGGTCTATGCTTCTATGGGCGATTTGGCGGCTTCGGGTGGGTATTATATCGCATCGGCCTGCGACAAAATATATGCGAATTCGAGCACAATGACCGGCAGCATTGGCGTCATTTTTCCGCTGGCCGATCTCAGTGATCTGTATAAGAAAATAGGTTACAAGTCGGTGATTGTCAAAGCTGGAAAATATAAGGATATCGGCTCTTCTGATCGTCCGCTTACATCGGAGGAGCGCGCTATGCTCCAAGCTTTGGTGAATGAGACCTATTCAGGTTTCTTAAATGCTGTCGCTGATGGCCGTAAAATGCCTTTGAGCAGAGTTAAGCAGCTTGCGGAAGGTCGCATTTACACAGGCACACAGGCTTTGAAAGTCAATCTCATCGATAATATAGGCGGTTTGCACGAGACCATCGCTGCGGCCGCAAAAGCAGCAGGCATCAAAGGTGAGCCTAAAGTTCAAGAGTATGGAAAGAAGGGGTTTATTGAATTGTTGAGCGGCGGCAGCGAGAGCGCATCAGATCGTCTCTCGGATGTTGCTCAAAGAGAACTTATAAAGAAGCTTCTTCAGAGGGCAGGGGAAGTAGAGAGCCTTAAGTAATGCCGGGTGAAGTCAGAAAAAAGTTTATAGCAATAGATGGAAACAGCCTTCTTTACCGCGCGTTTTTTGCGATGCGGTATCTTTCGACGTCATCCGGTCAGCCGACAAACGCTTTGTATGGTCTAACCACCATGCTCCTGCGGCTGCTTGAGGAGAAACCCGACTATATCGCGGCGGCGTTTGACACTTCAACGCCTACATTTCGCCACGTAGATTTTGAGGACTACAAGGCGCACCGCAAGCCGACTCCCGATGCGCTGCTGGAGCAGACGGTATTGGCGCGCGACTTGGTCAGGGCGTTCAATATACCCGTAATCGAGGTTCCAGGCTTCGAGGCCGACGATGTTATTGGCGGTCTCGCTAAGAAAGCTGCTGATCAGGGAGTCGACACCCTGATCGTTACAGGCGACCTGGATGCGCTCCAGCTTGTGAACGATCATGTAAAGGTAATGACCACGGTGAAAGGCGTATCGGATACTGTTATATACGATACCGACGCCGTCATCAAGCGCTTTGGCCTTAGCCCTGACCACATGATAGATTATAAGGGCCTTAAGGGCGATCCATCGGATAATATACCAGGCGTGCCCGGTATTGGCGACAAGACCGCTGCCGATCTGCTGAAGCGCTTCGGGACAATCGAAAACTTGCTCGAGCACGTCTCCGAACTTCCCGAAGGCAAGATCAAGAAGACTCTTGAGGAGAATAAAGAGATCGCTCTGAAGTCTAAATGGCTTGCGACTATCATTACTGAGTTGCCCGTGGATTTGGCTATAGAGCAATACCGCAGCCAGGAGCCTGATTATGATGCGCTCCGTGATCTGTTCGTGCGGCTTGAGTTCAAGACGATGCTTAAGCGTCTGCCGGAAGTGAGCAAGGCTGAGGGTAAGGCCAAGCCCGAGAAGCGCGTAGGCCTCGGAGCTTGCCGCTGCATTGATTCAGATGAAGAACTCAAGGAGCTTATTGGCAGTCTTGAGAGGGTAGGGGAGTTTGCGCTGCAGTGCCATACCGCCGACAGCAAATCCATCGAGGCTGAGATCATCGGCATAAGCTTCAGCTCAGGCATAAATGAAACGGCTTATGTGCACGTAATGGACCCCGCGAAAAGCAACAACTCGCTTGCATTGATGTTCGACGGCCCATACCAGGCGGATATGTCTCAGCTCAAAGGAATTCTCGGCTCAAAGAGCTTGGCCAAGTATTGCCACGATTCCAAGCTTAATCACGCCGCGCTTGCTTTGCGCAAGGTTGATTTGCGGAACGTCACGTTCGATACTATGCTTGCGGCTTATGTCTTGGACCCTTCGCGGGGTTCTTTCGAGATTGGTGATGTTGCTTTCGAGGCGCTTTCGTTGGAATTGCCTGGTGTCACAGCTAAAAAAACTGAAACGTGTGGCGATAACACTACGCTCATTTGCGGTGAGGCGGAGGCGATTTTCCGCTCCAAGCCGATTTTGGAGGAGAGACTCAAGCGCGACGGCTTGTATAATCTCTTCAATGACCTCGAACTGCCGCTCGCGCCGATACTTGCTGAGATGGAGATGACTGGCGTTGCGGTTGATGTCTCACAGCTCGGGGCGGTGTCGAGGACGATGGAGGTCGAGCTGAGAGAAGTTGAGGAGAAGATTTACGAGCAGGCCGGTGAGCAGTTCAATATAGGCTCACCGAAGCAGCTTCAGACAATTCTCTACAAAAAAATGGGGCTTGCATCAGGCAAGAAGACCAAAACCGGCTACTCGACCAGCGCAGCCACTCTTGAGGAACTTGCCGCCGATTACCCGATTGTGGAGGACATTCTAAGATATCGAGAGCTTACCAAAATCAAATCGACCTACGCCGACGCGCTGCCGAGGTTGATCAACGCCAAGACAGGCAGGATTCATACATCGCTAAACCAGGCTGTGACTGCTACCGGCAGGTTGTCCTCAAGCAACCCGAATTTGCAGAATATACCCATTCGAAGCGAGCTTGGCCGCGAGATCAGAAAGGCGTTTGTTGCATCGGGCGAGAATACTTTGCTTTCTGCGGACTATTCTCAGATCGAGCTGCGAATCCTGGCTCATTACACGGGCGATGAGGCTCTGGTGCATGCGTTCCAAAACGATATAGACATCCACACCGCCACAGCCTGCACGCTATTCAATACAACTAACAAAGAGGTCACTTCCGAGATGAGACGGCGCGCGAAAACCATAAATTTCGCCGTTATCTATGGCATGGCGGATTATACGCTTTCCAAAACCCTGGGCATATCCGTGAAAGAGGCAAAGGATTATATAGAAACTTACTTCGCCCGTTTCCCCGGCGTGCGTAAATACACAGATGATACCATCAAAACCGCCCGCGAGCAGGGATACGTGAGCACGCTGATGGGCAGGCGCAGGTATATCCAGGATATAAAGAACTCCAATCGCAACATCAGGCTCTTCGCCGAGCGTGCAGCCGTCAACATGCCCATCCAAGGGACTGCCGCAGACATTATGAAAGTGGCGATGATACACGTCCACGATTCTCTGAAAGCGGCGAATCTATCAAGCAAAATGGTCTTGCAGGTGCACGACGAACTTCTATTAGAAGTAGTCCCAGGCGAACTCAAAGCCGCCGCCGATATCCTTTGCAAAGGCATGGAATCAGCTTTTGAGTTAAACGTCCCGCTAAGGGTAGATGTGAAAGCTGGTAAGAACTGGGCTGAGATGGCGGGAGTTGGGTGACAAACAGTGTGATTGCAGGGGCGAACCCACGTGTTCGCAATTCGCTATAATAGGAAGAAGGTTCCGTTTCCTTTATTGTGAAACACCCCTAAATCCGCACAAACGTTGCGCTACAATGATGGAGGTAAAACCAGTATGGCTGAGGCCTTATTCCGTAGCATAGATTGCATCATGCTCTCTGTAGATGATTTGGAGGCTGCGTTGGAGTTCTACTGCGACAAGTTGGGGCACAAGCTCGTCTGGCGGACTGACACCGGGGCCGGGTTGGCTTTTGGAGATGGTGTTACCGAAATCGTGCTGAGCCAGCTTGATCACGGAAACGAAACCGATATCAAAGTAGAATCCGCAGTTGCAGCTGCTGATCGTTTTGTAACTGCTGGTGGCTCGATTATTGCCGGACCGTTCGACATAGCTATCGGCAAATGCGTTGTTGTCCAAGACCCGTGGAGTAATCAACTCGTTCTTCTGGATACTTCCAAGGGCCTGTTGAGAACAGATGAAGATGGCTTCGTGATCTCCTGACAGGAAAAACATGGCGACGGGGATCATTTCGCGCCCTCGCCATTGTGCAAACTCAGAACTCATAATTCATAACTCATAACTCATAACTCATCTATGCTGATGTAATGAAAATGTAGTGGCCTCCTTGCGTAGCATGCGCTACAATGGAGTTAGTTAAGACCCAAAGGAGGCCATGAACATGATATACGTTGGAATTGATGTACACAAGA
>JAPLCU010000015.1 GCA_026392045.1 Armatimonadota bacterium | reverse complement strand
TGCAAAAACCAACAATGGGATCAGCGGAAACCATAGGGTTATGAGCGTAAACCATAGGCAATAATGACTTGTTTCAATAATTATGGGACGCTAGTGAACTTGATTCGGAATCTAAGCCTTAAGCGTAACAGATCCTGAATCGAGTTCAGGATGACATGTAATTCCCGCAAGACTGAACTCTCTCCTCATGACGATGAGCTTTGCAGTTCCATCATCAACATGTTACAATTGAATTATCCTGGGGCAAGGTAGCGCTCAGGTTAACTTTGCGATATATCTGTTTGAAGATGCACCTAGAAACATCAACACAGCCAAGCGCCCGGACAAAGGAGCAATCTTGAGCAAGCATCAGGCAAGTAAAGGAATACGTTCATCGCTGATTGGAGTTGCAGTAAACATAGTGCTAGCCGTGTTCAAGGGTACTGCGGGATATGTTGGACACTCTTATGCGCTTATCGCCGACGCCATCGAATCGCTGTCCGACGTCGTCAGTTCTCTTATAGTCGCTGGTGGTCTCAAAATTGCCTCTCTGCCGCGAGATGAGAACCATCCCTATGGGCACGGCAAGGCCGAGCCAATTGCGGCGACGCTTGTGGGCTTTGCGCTTGTCGCGGCAGCAACCACGATAGCAATACAATCTATCCATGAGATCAGGACGCCTCATTATGTACCCGCTCCATTCACGCTTCTGGTCTTGATCGCTGTTATAGTGACAAAGGAAATGCTCTTTCGTTTTGTGTTCAAGGTAGGAGATTCCGTAGCCAGCACTGCTGTCAAGACCGATGCATGGCACCATCGGAGTGATGCCATCACATCGCTTGCGGTCTTCATTGGCATCTCTATTGCCCTTATCGGTGGCAAGGGATATGAAAGTGCAGATGATTGGGCAGCGCTTGTCGCATCTGTGATCATTGTCTTTAATGCATACCGCTTGCTACGTCCTGCTGTCGAAGAAGTTATGGATACCGCTCCGTCAACTGATATCATCACAAGCGTGAGGGGAGTCGCGACTACGGTTCCGGAGGTCATGGGCGTGGAAAAGTGCTTTGTGCGCAAGATGGGATTCGACTATTTTGTCGATATTCATATCTGGGTAGATGGAGATATCTCAGTAAGTAATGGCCATGAAGTTGCGTCCCAAGTGCGGCAGGCCATCCAAGACTCAGACAAACGCATAACTGACATCCTTGTGCATGTCGAACCAGATGAACAAATAATGCAGAGATTACAAGATTGACCAATAGAACAGTTTCAAGCTGCGGGAATTGACATCTGGCGAATCTTGCTGCGTTATTGGACACCGACATTCCCGCAGCATCCTGAAAAAACCTTCAGGCTTCGGCTCAAAAAGCAAGCCGAAGCATCGAAATCAACTCAGGAGTTTTGAGCCACAGATGCGCAATCGTATTCAAAAATTGGCTAGAAAACCAGTGATCATGGCGATATTGGTCGGGCTGCTTTTCGCGTCGCAATCTTTATATGTGAGCTTCGGCATGGGTGTGCTGGAGGGAGCGAGCGATTATGATGTGATAGTGGTCGGGTCGGACCCGGAGGGTATTGCTGCGGCTGTGTCTAGCGCTCGTAATGGCATGCGGACGCTGTTGGTGGATGATCGGGAGAAGCTGGGCGGGCTTTGGACGGTCGGCGGGCTCAATTTCATTGATATGAACCGCGGGCCGGATAAGGAATCCGTGGTCAAAGGTATTTTTCAAGAGTTCTATAACGCGATCAATGACCCCGGCAAGGCGAATAAAACTGAGTCTTTTGATATTGGCAAGGCTGTGGCTATTTTTCAGAAGATGGTGAGTTGCGAGCCCAATCTTGTGGTGAGGCTCAAGACTCCCGTGGTGGATGTGTTGAAGCAGGGCGATGCCATTGTTGGTGTTGTCATTGAAAGTGACGGCAAGAGGGTTGAACTTCGCGCGAAGCGAGTTATAGACGCCACTCAGGATGCTGATATTGCGGCTAAGGCGGGCGCGCCTTATTATGTTGGGATGGAAGATTTCAACAGGCCTGGCGAGTTTCAGCCGATGTCGCTCATATTCGAAATGGGCAATGTGGATTGGAAGCTGCTGCACCTGCGCGCGCAGGAATATAGGCGCAAAAAAGGGTTCGGCGGGGCAACTGATGGCTCGGTATGGGGTTTTCTTGATGTGATGAAGAAATATAAGCAGCAGCATGGCAATATTATGATGCGCGGGCTGAATGTGGGCAAGCTCGCGGGCAAGAACGTGCTGATAAACTCGATGCTGATAATGGGTGTTGACCCGCTCAACGCGAATGCAAAACGGCAGGCATTGGCGGAGGCGAATGAGGAGATTAAGCCTTTGGCCGCCTATATTATTAAGAACGTGCCTGGGTTCAAGAACTCATATCTGATCGGCGGCATGCGCGAGCTTTATGTGCGAGAAAGCAGGCATGTGGTGGGGCAATATCGGCTGACGGTGAACGATATGATCGAAAACCGCGATTTTGCCGATAAGATTGCGCTTGGATCATATCCGCTGGATATTCAGACGACCTCCAGCAGCAACATAGGATATGTGCTGGGCAGGCCGAAGGTCTACAGCGTGCCGTTCAGGTGTCTTGTGCCGAAGAATGTCCAGAATTTGCTCGTGGTTGGGCGGTGCGCCAGCTATGATTCCCTTGCCCATTCCAGCGCAAGGACGGTGCCGATAGGTATGGCGACCGGGCAGGCGGCTGGGGTTGCGTGCAGTTACTCGATCCGCGAAGGAGCGCCGTTTGATAAGATAGCATCGAGTTCCGCTATAACCTCGATTCAAAAAACGCTGCGCATGCAGGGGGTTCGCCTCGATAAGCTCAATTATGGGCAGCCATACAATGGGCATTGGGCGCTGCATTATATTAGGTTTCTGCGCGGATTGGGCATGCTGGCGAGCGGCTATAATAATTATTATTGGCTGGATGCGCCTGTGCCGAGCGAGCGAATAATCGTGATGACCGTTAAGTGCGAAAAGCGCTGTTTTGTTTGGCGAGGGAAGTCTCCGCCGGATATCTTTAAGCTCAAGGCGGTGAATAAAGACCAGGCCGCGCGCATGTTGCTATATATGGAGAATCTGGATTACGCGGAAGATCGTCCGTTGGATAGTTTGGTAACGCTGGGCATGATTCAGAAATCGACCGCCGATAAAGTCTCGAAAATGCGGAAATACAACAACGCCGCCTGGTTTATGATGCTTCACGATTATATTGACTATCGAATGGAAACGGGCGTGCGGATGAAGGCTTTGGGGCCGCATGTTGATAATCCGATTTGACGTTTGAGCGAATGCGAGTTATACTCAGCTTAGTATGGCTCTAATAACACTGCAGAATCTTGGTATACGCATGAGTGGCAAATGGGCGCTTTGGGACGTCAGCCTGGAGATCGCGTCTGGTGAGATAACGGGAGCGCTTGGGCTTTCGGGGTCTGGAAAGACCTGCCTTGCGCGGGTATTGGCAGGGCTCGATACACCAAGCAAAGGCCAAATAAGGTTCGGCGAAGCGGGAGATAGCCCCAATTTGATCGTCAGCGCGGCGCTCAGCACACCAGCCGCAGCAGGCGAGCTGACAGTGTTCGAGAACCTGGAAATGTTCGCATCACTGTGGGGAGCGCCTCGGAGACGGCGCGCCAAAGAGATCAGTTTTCTTCTGGAGCTGCTCGGGCTTGCGGATAGCCGGGCTTGTCGGGTAAATACGCTCTCGGCGGGCGCGAAAGCTCGAATGGAGATCGCGCGGGCGCTGGTGGCAGATACGCCGGTGATAGTGATTGATTCTCTGCTTGATAGCCTTGACCGCACGGCGCTCGAGAGGCTTTGGGACTATTTTCTGAAGATCAGACGCGAGCAGGGAAAGTGTATTATTGTCTTTACCGCGCGCGGCAGAATTGCAGAGATGTGTGGGCGGATCGCGGTGCTGCACAGAGGTCGGCTGGTATTCATAGGCAGGCCGGAGGATTTCAGGCATGCGGCGGGCGAGGACATGATAGTGTTGGGCGATATTTCCAACCCGCTGGTAAAGAGCAAAATCAGCGAAAAAATGTCTATGGTGATCAAGGAAGAGGACGGTTTTCTCTCTTTTAAGGTGACCAACGGTGAGCGAGCTGTAACCGACCTGCTGGCCGAGTTCGGCAGCGAGCTGAGCTGCGTTTATCTTAAACGGCCCACACTTGAGGATGCGCTGGACGTGATATCCAAGGAGCATGGCGCATACAGTGTGGAAGCAAGACAGGGAGGCAGCGAATGATGCAGGTTTTGACCCTGGCTCGTTATTATTTGAAGCGGATAATCAGGCATCGGACGCTTATCGGGATCGCTTTTGGGCTGCCGCTGGTAATGGGGTTGTTGCGGAAGCTGCTGCCGGAGGTTGGTTTTACCGTTACGTTAGCCTGGGTGTGTCCGCTGATCTGCGCGGCGTATGTGTTTGGCGTAATTTACATGCAGAAGGCGATGGATAAGTCATCGGGGCTTATGGACGGCTTCAGGAGCTCGCCGCTATCTTACGCGAGAATAGTCTGGGCGCAAACGGCTGCGGGAGCGGTGATTTTTTCTTTGCAGATGGCTGTGTTTGAAGGAATGGTGTCGATTTAGACTAATGTTGGCGGGATTTTGAGCTCCTGAACCACTGAGACGCTGAAGGGAGATGAAGGGGATGAGGCCAGGATTGCAGTGTATATCTATAGGCGGAGGGTTTCGGGAAAAGGGTTTCCCGAAAGAACGAAATTATCAGAGGGCTAATCAACCGTGAAATCAACAAAAGAATCGATCTTCCGCATTTGTCGTGCTGGCAGTCCTGATGAGATTCGTGATCTTCTGAGCACAAGTCCCGAGCTTGTTAATGTCATAGACGAACTAGGATTCACGCCACTTCATATCGTTGCTGATTCAGGTAAAGACCAAATGGTCGGCATTCTACTTGAGCATGGGGCTGATGTGGCGTCTAAAGAAGTGCCGCAGGGATCAACCCCTTTACATTTTGCTTCAAATGGCAGCGTTGCGAGTATGTTATTGGCTGCTGGCGCTGATCCAAATGCGCAGGCAGCAAATGGTGAAAGTCCTTTATATCGTGCGGCCCTTAGGAACAATTGGGATGTTGTTGAACTTCTTAGACCTCTTACCCAGGATATCATGATCCAAGATGCAGTAGTGCTTGGGGATTTGGACGAGGTGAAACACTTGTGTGAGGAGAATCCAAATATCATCCAGAGTAGATTCAGTTTAGGCAGGAATCTATTGCATTTAGCTGCTACCTCAGGAAGAGAAAATGTTTTAGATTACTTATTATCGATGGGGTTAGACATCAACAGTGCGGTGAACTCTGGTCAGACCTCGCTTGTCTCTGCACTAGCGAATGATAAGCCAGATATGGTTGCGCATCTGCTGTCAAAGGGTGCAAATCCCAATCTGAGAGATATGAAGGGACAAACAGTCCTGCATATGGCTGTAGTGACGGGTAAACCCGGTATTGTAACTCTACTGCTATCCAATGGCGCAAATCCTAATATACGAGACAATACCGGGAGCACTCCATTGGCAATAGCCGATTTCATTAAAAATAACGAAGTTCGCGCTACTTTGCTACAACATGGGGCAACGGGTGGAATTGGTTGCCTGTGCGCCATAATTCTCATTCTCGTATTGTGCTTGTCATACTGGCTGTAGTTTGTTGTGCGCGCATCGCTGGAACGCTATGTGGTGGACAAATGCAGGGAACATTCGCGATGAAACTTGCTAACTGCATGCAGTGCGAGTTCTATAAATCCGCAGATTATGACAAGAGAAAAGTCCCGAGTTAATAGATACGCAGTTTACAACAACACGCCCTGAACCGGCGGCAGGTCCATTCCGAGGAGGAATTGCATCATTTTGGCGTTTTGCAGGGCAGAGCCGGCATGGCAGTTGTTGAACATTACATATAGAACTTTGCTCCTGGCAGCCATGGAATGTATGGTGGGCAGGAGCATTTTCAATTCATCCTCGCTGTAAAGGTAATCGTAGCGAAGTTCTTTATTGGTGAACCACTTGGCGCTGTGTCCGTGCAACCTCAGATAGCCTATATCCGAAGTCACGGCAGGAACCAGCGGCATGAGCGGCCCGATTTGAGGTTCGTCAACAGCACAAAAGCCTATTCCCGCCTGCTTGAGGGTCTCGATGGTGTCATTTTTCACCCAATCTTTGTTGCGAAACTCGTAAACAAGGCGCTGGCCCGCCATGGCCTCGTGGAGCGCATGCAAATATTTCCAAGCCTTATCGCCAGGGCGCAGATGCGGCGGAAACTGAGCAAGCAGGCAGCCGAGCTTATTGCTATCGTCCAACGGCCTGATTCCATCGATAAACTGAGCGCAAAGCCCCCGGTCCAGCTCGCCCGAACCCCCGCTGAGCCAGGGCTTGTGGGTGATATCGGCAAACAGCTTCACGGTGAAATCGAAACCGGCGGGGGATTTGACTGCGTAAGAATCAAAGACCTTCACGGAAGGCATTTTGTAGTAAGTGTAGTTGATCTCGACCGAGTTCAGCCTGAAATTGTGCACATAGTAAGCGAACATCTCCGAGCTCTTGGTGTTCGCCGGATAAACAGCGCCTTTCCAATCTTCAAAGCTATAACCGCTTGTTCCGAGTCTTATTTCGGGCATTTTTTGGTCCGATGGCGGGATGGGACGATGGTCCGATAGCTAATGCTAAGCAATCTTACCCCGTGGGCCGTCTGGTTCCAAACGAAGGAATAATTAGTGATAGAGCGGCAGATGTCCTTCTGGAAATTTAGGTAATTGGAAATGATGCAATAATGCCCGAAGCATTCCCACTCAAGAAGAACTACTACGGGCACATTAATATTATTATATCAGAGTATAATTTCTAATTTGGCCGCACCCTTCGACGGAGCTCAGGATGCTGGGTTAGGCGCTCCCTAATTCAGAACTCAGAATTCATAACTCAGAACTCGCATCATAGCGGCAGCGCCTCAGATATGACTCGCGCTCTGATGCGCTCTTTGAGCGTCTTTTCGGGGGCGACGTCCACTTTGCGCCCAAGCAAATCCTCGAGCGCCACAACGAGACTTGCATGTGTCAGCAGGCTGGTTCCAGGTTCGAACTCTACCAAAAAATCGACATCGCTGGTATCACTCGCTTCGCCACGCGCCACAGAGCCGAATATGCGAATATTATGCGCGCCGTGCTCATTGGCTATTCGGAGTATCTCTTCTCTTTTGCTTTCGAGGAGCTGCTTTATATCCATATCAGCCTCATTAATAGGTTCTCTGCAACGTCCGCACCCTTCGTCCTTCGACGGTGCTCAGGATGGCTCAGGATGCTCGGGCTTGCCTTCCCTAATTCATAACTCATAACTCATAACTCATAACTCGATTCAGTTCGCAACTATATTCACCAGCTTGCCCTTCACCACAATCACCTTGCGCACTGTTTTGCCTGCCAGTTCGGCTTGAATGCGCTCGGAGGCTAGGGCGGCGGATTTCAGGGTTTCTTCATCGGCGTCGGCTGGGACTACCATTTTGTCTTTAACTTTGCCGTTGATCTGCGCGACTATTTCGACTGAATCCTCTTTCGCAACTTCAGCATCGAAGCTCGGCCATGCAGCTTCCAGTGTGAAGCCGCTCTTGCCCAGGCTTTCCCAGAGCTCGTCGGCGATATGCGGGACCATCGGGGAGATCAGCAGGATCAGATTTTCTATTGCTTCGCTCATTACAGCAGAACCCGTCTGGGGTGGGGATTGCAAATCCCCACCCAACGTATTATTGGCACCCAACGTATTATTGAAAGTGTGCATCTCGTTGGTGAGCTCCATGAGAGCGGCCACGGCTGTGTTGAAAGCGAACTTTTCTATGTCCTCGCCAACCTTGCGGATGGTCTGGTGGGTTTTTCGGCGCAGAGATTTGGCCTTTTCATTTGATTCGGCCTCCTGCGCAGCTTTTGACGCCCAGTCAGCATCGAAACGCTCGGTCCATTCATTTACAATGCGCCAAATTCGTCCCATGAAACGATGTGCGCCGTTCACGCCGTCCTCGCTCCACTGCACAGCGTCCTCAAACGGTGCGACGAAGAGCTCATAGGTGCGCAGGCTGTCCGCGCCGAACTTTTCCGCCATAGTGTCCGGCGTGACCACGTTGCGCTTCGATTTGGACATCTTCACGTATTTCCAGATGATCTTTTCAGGGTCCATCTGCTCGGCTTCCTCGGGTAAGAGCGGGATCAGATCATGATCGACCTCTTCGCCCTCGGTCTCGATGGTATCGCCGACATCCATCGTGCGGTGCGGGGTCATTGCGAGCAACATACCCTGGTTCATAAGCCTCTTGAACGGCTCCGCAAACGGCACCCAGCCGGCATCGTAAAGAACCTTGGTCCAGAACCGGGCATAGAGCAGGTGCATGACCGCGTGCTCAGCGCCGCCCACGTAAAGGTCCACCGGCAGCCAATAGGCCGCGAGATCTTTATCGAACGGGGCCGAATCCAGCTTCGGGCTCACAAACCTCAGGAAATACCAACTGGAGCAGGCAAACCCACCCATGGTGTCGGTTTCGCGTTTCGCGGGGCCGCCGCATTTTGGGCAAGCAACATCCACAAACTCAGAAATATTCGCCAAAGGCGATTTACCGCTGCCGGATGGAATGTAATTATCCACGTCAGGAAGCTCCACGGGGAGCTGGTCCTCAGGCACCAACACCTCGCCGCACTTGGGACAGTGAATGATCGGAATAGGCGCGCCCCAGTAGCGCTGGCGAGAGATCAGCCAATCTCTAAGCTTGAAATTGACTGCATGCTTGCCTTGGCCGGTATCTGCTAGCCACTGAGTAACTTTCTTCTTGGCGATATCACCCGGAGTGCTGCTGAACTCGCCGGAGTTTATCATGGCGCCATAGTCGGCATGGAAAAGCGCGTCGCGATAGAACTGCTCGCGGGCGAGAATCTGCATCACGGTCTGCACTCCCTTGAGCGACGGCGCGCGTCTTAGGAGTTCCTGCAGGATTTGCGCCTCAGCCTCGATGGAATCGAACACAATCAGGCCGCGATTGGCGAAAATGAACGCCCACACCGTGCCCACAACCTCTATCCAGGCCTCAACGTTCTTGAGATTGCCGCGCGCAATCTGAATATATTCATCAACCTGCTTATCGCCATGCATCGTAATATAATAAAAGGCATCGCGAAGCTCAAAGCTAATTCCGGCATCCTTGAGCGCGGCGCCAAAACCCCGCTCTACACACTCTTCAAACACCCGGCTCTTGGCGAGGCCGTCGGTGCGATCGATTACGGGAATGATCGGAATACCGAACTTGAGGGCAAATTCGAAGTCGCGCTCGTCATGCGCAGGCACCGCCATAATCGCGCCGGTGCCGTAGCCCATCATTACGTAATCGGCTATCCAAATTGGAACGCGGCGCTTGTTAACGGGGTTGATGGCATACGCGCCGGTAAACACGCCAGTCTTTTCTTTCTCAGTAGACTGCCGCTCGATCGCGCTCTCGCGCTGGGCCAATTTTTTGTAAGCTTCGACCTCTTCGCGCTTTTTATCCGTCGTCAGTTTTTCGACCAGCGGATGCTCCGGCGCGAGTACCATGAAAGTCGCGCCCCAGAGGGTGTCCGGGCGGGTGGTGTAGACTGTGATCGTATCGCCTTTTTCGGTCTCAAACTTGACTTCCGCGCCCTCGCTGCGGCCAATCCAGTTGCGCTGCATGAGCTTGATGGAATCCGGCCAATCGATGCCTTCGAGGTCGTCGATGAGCCTGTCGGCGTACTCGGTGATTTTGAAGAACCACTGCGGCAGGTCTTTCTTTTCGATAAACGAATCACAACGCCAACAGCGCCCGTCTTTCACTTCTTCGTTTGCGAGAACCGTGGAGCAGGACGGGCACCAGTTCGCGGGGGCCATGGATCGATAAGCCAGGCCGCGCTTGTAAAGCAGCTGGAATATCCACTGCGTCCATTTATAGTAATCAGATGAGCTGGAATTGACCTCGCGCGACCAGTCGTAGCCGATGCCGATGAGGTCCATCTGCCTTTTATAGGTTTCTATGTACTCTGGAACGGTCTTTTTTGGGTGGCTCAGCTTCTTGATGGCCTCGTTTTCAGCAGGCAGGCCAAAGGCATCCCAGCCCATCGGGTGCAGCACATTGAAGCCATTCATGCGTTTGTAACGGCATGCAACATCGGTCGGGATATAATTCCGGCAATGCCCCACAGATAATCCAGCGCCGCTCGGATAAGGAAAGAAATCCAGACCGTAGAACTTGGGCTTGTCGGTGGTGTTTTCGGTGCGGAATAAGTCCGCATCTTTCCAACGCTGCTGCCACTTTTTTTCTATGCTCGCGAAATTATATAAATCATGTCTTTTATCAGCCATGGCGCTTCTTTCCGATAATTAATAGTGAACCAACGAAAACTTGCTGAGTTTCGTCTGGAATCTTCAGATATATTATACCAACCTGCATTATAGGTCGCTAACCGTGCTGAAGTCAAGAAAAAGTGAGAATTTGAAAGAGTTCAGAAATGATGAGCGCTTCGTTGCGATCATGGCAATTACACCTCAGCAATTTCGTCTTCAGTAATTGTCCACAATATAACGCTGAAATTCCTCTTGGAGCAAGTTTCGAGATGTCTGCAAAAGTCCTCCTGATATTAATGGTTTTGCTCTGCTTAACGGCAATCCCTGCATTTGCGGGTACAATACATCAGGCCGCGTTGATGGGGGATCTGGCTAAGATTCAGACTCTCGCGAAACTGGACTCAACGCTTGTCAACGAAAGAGACGAAAACGGTCTTACACCAATTTTCTGGTGCGTTTACGCTGATCAGCCGAAAGCTGCATGCAAGCTCATCGAATTGAAGGCAGATGTTGATGCCATCGACGAATCCAAAGAAACCCCTCTGCACGTGGCCGTAACTCTCGGCTCGCTGGAAATGGTTGAGACTTTGATATCCGCAGGCGCTCGCGTTGATCTAGAGGATGATAACGGCTCAACTCCGCTCGCATTGGCGAAGCGAATAGGCAAGCCCGAAATTGTAGACGCGCTCCTCGGTAAAAAGCAAACCATCACAATTCCTGCGCCGCGGTTGGAAACCCCCCAACTCGCCAGCTCATCACTTGAGGTAACAAAGATCACCCTGCCGACACTTGAGCGCAACCCCGGCGCCAAGGGCTCGAAGGCCGTTGTGTTGTCTAAAGTAAAGATCAAAGGGATTCCAATCAATTTGCTAACCATAGACCTCAGCGATTCACGGGTGAGTATCAGTGCGGCAATTGCACAGAATGGAATTGAGACAGACGAGCAGTTCTCGTCGTTCGTAAAGCGCTGCGCGCCGACAGCGGCGGTCAATGGCACGTTCTTCTCAAAGACTAGCCTCCGCCCGATAGGTGATATCGTGATAAACGGCAAATTGGCGCATTGGGGCGGAATGGGCACGGCTCTCTGCCTCACCAAGGATTGCCGACCGCAGATAGTTACGGTGGAAAGGCATAAGCACATAGACTGGAGCGCTTATAAAACGGTGATCTGCGGCGGGGGCAGGTTGCTTACGGGCGGGAGCGTGAGGCTTGACCCGGCATCAGAAGGGTTCAAAGACGTAACTTTGCTGGGTAGATCCAACCGCACCGCTGCAGGCATTACTTCTGCAAACAAACTCCTGCTCGTAAATACTGCAAAGAGCATCACGCTAGACGACTGGGCGAATATAATGAAGTCCCTGGGCTGCGTGGATGCAGTAAACTTCGATGGCGGCACATCCATGGCGATGTATTATCGCGGCAAGATGATATCTAAAGCTGGGCGAAAGCTTACGAATGTGCTGCTGGTGTATGAGAAATAACGGGCTGGATTGCAAATCCAGCCCGAACAAGTAATCGCTAAGTTTTAGCGCCAATTATCAGGCTTCGAAATGACTGTTGCTCCGATATTGATGTGGTCCGGAAGCTGACTTAACGACAATGCTTTTTCAGTCACGCGGAGGTGAAAATCAACGTTTTGGGAAAGTTGTATGCTCGCCTTTGTGTGAGGACTAGCTAGACCTATCTTCTTGCCGTATTCACGGCGTACAATTCTGATGGGCGATAAGAGATCAGAATCATTTGAAACCACTATGGCACATTCGTAGAGGTTCTGCACACCATCATGAAGGAGATCAACAGCTAAGTTTACATCTGACCCTTTTTCTTCGGTTTTGAGCACAGTGATTGTTTTCCCCTGATAGCGCCCATTATCGTCACACAGCGGCATTCTTACAACTTTAGGCCCGAGAAAATGACCTTTGACAATTTCAACTCTTGGCAATCGTGAAAGCGCATTAAGATAAGCCTTCTGGCGATCGCCCTGCCGATTATCGGGAGGACGACTGCTAACATCCGCAGTATAATATTTTATCTTCACAACATCGTTCTTCGGGAAAAGAAAGTCGCAGAACTTTTCCAGATCCAGCCATTTGTATCGAGCCAGACCCGGCCTATTCCTGTCCTTGAAACAGCCATAATAGAGATTAAACCCATCTATATAAACATATGTTAATGGTCGATGCATTTGGCAAGCATAGCTTTCTGTAAAGGCAAAGCCCGCTGAAAACAGCGGGCTTTGCATCCTGATGACGAAACATCAGGAGGGATAACAACAATCATTTAAGGACAACTATCCCTAACAAAAGCATTCTACCATAACTTGAGTTTTTTGTAAACAGCTTATTGCAAGTCCTGGAATTTCCGGAGGGCAACAAAACACGACTATTTACCGCACTCTATACTTCTTGCGATCAGCTACCCTCCGCAACGTCCATCGCCATCTCAGCCCACTGCCAGACTCGTTTGGGGTCGTTGCGGGCGGTGCTGATGTCTTTCATTATGATTTCCACCACGCAGCCCTCGGTCTTTTTCAATGCTTCTGTGAGAACGCGGCGAGCCTGGTTGGGGTCGTAAGTTTCGGTTGCGAATATGGCCGGGCTTGGTTTGTGTGAGACAACATACTTGCCCGCCATCTTTGGCGCTGCTTTGTCCAGATCAGCCCAGGGGCTCATTGAGACCTTGCGCAGGTTCGGAATTGAGGTGAGCACGTCCAGCTTGTCGTGAAGCGGTTCGCAGCAGCCATAATAATTTATGCCAAACTTGCTCAGCCAGCGGCGCTCGTATTGCAGCGCAAACTCTTCGTGCATCGCAGGGGAAACAGCGGAGAAAATCTGCGCGGTGGCGCAGCCCCATTGGTCGATTGTGCGCACATGGTTCGCATCGAAACCCGGCGCAGGGATTTCGTCGCAATAACCCGGGCCGCCGGAACCGACGCGATAGTTGCCGGGCGTTAGCGACAACAAATTCAGCTCTTCCCATTGTCTGAGCCGCGCCAGATAAGCATTCACGAGCCTTTCCATTGCCAGATGCACTAGCTCAGGCCGCATTGCGATATCCATAAGAGCTTCCTGCACCCCCCACCATTTGATCAACTCATCCCACGGCGAAAACCACATATGCACGATGCCGCATTTTTGCACAGGAAGAATATCGCCGAAGATTTCTGAAAGAGATTGATAATTGCGCTCGCTGGCCTCGGCATCGTGCGAAACTACTGGGTCTTTGATCTTTGCAATGTCGTTTTCATCGTTGATCTGAGGCTTATAACCGGTCGAGTAGATTCCGCCTGTATTGGATTGCGCAATATGATCGCCTATCTCACTTATACCGAAACCTGAATCGTGAATCACCAGCGGCGAATAATAAACCGGCTCGAATACCATATCGCCGCGCAGATGTTGCCATTGGTAGATGGTGGCGCGCAAGTTCCATTCGACTTCACGGCAAAACGAATCCGCGCAGCGCAGAGTCATCTCGTCGTCAACATTCATCTCATGCCACGGCAGCTCAGTAATCCAGACTAAAGGCCTGCCTTTTTTGAGCGAATTCAGGCGGCGCCACTCTTGGGCGGTCTGTTTCTGAACAGGCAAAGACCCAATCTCAGCCACCTGCTCAGCCAAACTGCGAAGAACGGAAATATCATTGTGTGAAACTGACATAGTAACCTCCGAAAACTAAGACTTTTCCCTGCTATCGGTCTATCAAACCATCAGACTATCGGACGAACCGGCTACTTGACCAGGCAATTTACTATTTCGCCGATGTAAAGCCTATGATAATCTTTCTGCGGATACATGGCCTCGATGCCCGGATCCAGGAAATTAGCCGGATCCAAGTCTTGAAAATATATCTTTTTGCATTCGATAACCATTCGGGACTGGGCGAAGTGCGTCGTGCCCGGAAGATTCCCAGCGACGGCTGTGAGCCCTGTTACAGCGGCTTTGTCAATTTCTCTGCCGGATTTGGCGCCGCATATCCCCAGCGCCTCTCTGCACTCGGTCCCAAAGAATGAAAGGCTAAATACATCGGCTTTCTCCATAAACTCATAAGTGTATCTGGTCGGCCGGATCACGCAGAAGCAGACATTCTTACCCCAAATCACACCCAAGCCGCCCCAGCTCGCCGTCATTGTATTATACGAATCCGGCGCGCCGGCGGTGATAAGCATCCATTCTGAGCCAACGAGCTCAAATACGTTGTCCTTTAGTTGATCGGGATTAATGATATTCATTGTTGACACTCCTCTATAATGTGGCTTATTAATAACAGACGGCAACTTGCATGCAGCCGGACAAATACTTCCTATATATGCTACTACACAGGCCCTGGATTTACCTTTAAGCAATTATGGTGATTGTAATGCGTCATATAGAATTGTTAAGGGTAAGTGCGTAAGGAGAATTGACAACTGCACAAATTGTGCTATAATTCTAATAGTATAGCTGCTGCAAAGTTCTATTTTGCTGCAGCTTGATTAGTCACAAGATTGATGATGCGCCGGGCGGTCAATCCCGGCATTTTTTGTTACGAGGAGCAAAATGCAAACAATTCATAAACTTGGGATCGGCATTTTGATTGGCGTTTCCTTTGCTACGGGGTTCACATTAAGACACAATGCCATAGAAATGGACCGTGGTCAGATTGCGGCATCAAGCAGGCAAAACGCCACTCTGGCTTCTGGAAACCGAATAGCTGCTCTTGGCCTGGAAGGCGCCGGCAATGACTTCCGGCCTATACAGACCCTTTACGTGATTCTTATGAGCCTGCGGGAACATTATGTTGAGCAGTTAACCACCAAGAATGAGCGTGAGATGACCTATGATGCCCTCAAAGTCATGCTTGCTTCATTGAACGACACCGATACCAGGTTTGTTGAGCCTGATGAGATGCGCGCCATAGCAGATGCCAGAGAAGGCAAGTTCCACGGAATCGGAGCAGTGCTGAGAATCAAGCGTATCACCGCAAACAAAATGACAGATGAACATCTTGTGATTGCCAGCCCTATTGCAAACGGTCCCGCGGCTGCCGCAAAACTTCAGCCTGGCGACATCGTCAACTCCATTGACGGCAAAATGGTGCTGCCTTTTGATCCATTCCAGAAGGCAAACAAGATAATCAAAGACAGCCGCATATTGAAAACCCCTCGAAGCCAGTTGCGCAAGACCCTTGATTCCGAGCAGAAACGCATCGAGGGCGGAATAAGCATAGTCGAAGCCCAGAAAATGCTGACCACCGGCGATGGTAAGACCGTGGAGTTGTCTATCAGCCGCCAAGGATCTAAGGCTGAAATAAAGGTCAAGATCGAGGGGCGCGAGTTCACAATTGAGCCCATTGAAAGCAAACTCATCGAAAACTCCAAGTATGGCTATGTGAAGATTAACTACTTCGGCAAGAATACAGCTGAACAGTTCGCCAAGGCGATCGCTGATCTAAAAGCCGGCAACGCAAACGGTCTTGTGCTGGACCTGCGCAATGTTTCCGGCGGCGATACGCAAGCCGCGCTCGATGTCGCCAAATACCTGGTTCCTGGTAAGGCGCTGGGCGTGATGTTGCAATCGCGAAATAGAAAATCGTCGTTGATGATAGCGTCGGCGCCGAAGAAAGACGAGTGGACTGGTCCTATAGTTGTGCTTACAAACGCAGGCACCGCAAGGACCCCCGAGGTGCTGGCTTCGGCGCTCAAGAACAACGTCAGGGCGAAGTTGGTAGGAGTAAACACAAACGGCGACTCCGTATCCACCACTCTATACACCCAGAAAGACGGCTCGGCGATAGTGATAAGGACGGGCAAGTTCATAACCAACAAAAATGAAGACTTTACAGGTAAGGGGATTCCTGTTGACTTGCGCATTGTAGGCGGAACATCAAACGACACGCAGCTTGAGGGAGCAGCCAAACTGCTGGCTTCAATGGGGAGCGGGAGCTAATACAATGAGAAAACTTAGACTTGAAACTATTATCCCGATTGCATTTCTGCTCCTGGCGGCGTTTTTCTTCGGTTTCCTGAGCCCGGATGTAATAGCTAACAGCAAAACTCCGAAGAATCTGATATCGAGCCTGGAACTGCTGCCGCAAAGGTTGGAATCAGCCCTGACACCCGTCCAATCGGGAGACGAAAATCAGCCCTTGCCGCTTTTGGACACGTATTCATCCGTTATGAACAGGCTGAAATCCGATTACTACGGCAAACCCATTGACGAGCGCAAACTAACTTACAATGCCATCCGCGGCACACTCGTTGCGCTCGGCGACCCGTTTACACGCTTCTTGGACCCTGAAGAATATAAGAGGATGCGTGAGGAAAATGAAGGCAACTTCATCGGCATCGGCGCGCTTTTGGAAATGAGCAAAAATAACGAGGTCTTCGTCAAAGAGCCTCTTCCCGATACCCCCGCAATGAAGGCTGGCGTGAAAAGCAACGACGTGATCCTGGCCGTAGATCGCAAGGTCATCAAGGACATGGAGCTCGAAAATGTGGTGAAGCTGATTCGCGGACCCGAGGGCACAAAGGTTAGACTCACACTGCGCAGAGCGGGCAAACCGAAGCCGTTCGACATACTGATCGTTCGTCGCCGAGTGGAGTATCAGATGGTCACTTGGAAGATGCTTGACGACAAGAACAAAATCGGCTACGTCCGTCTTTACCAGTTCAACGAAAAGAGCGATCTCCAACTCGACCTGGCGTTGAACGCGCTTGACAAGAAGAATATGAAGGGGTTAGTTTTTGACCTGAGAGGCAACCCCGGCGGTCTGCTCAACATAGCCGTGGAAATCGGCAGCCGATTTCTGGACAGCGGGCCGGTTGTCATAATCCAAGAGCGGGGCGGTCAGAAGAGCCCGCTGTATGTGGTAGAGGAAAAGCACAATCACAAACGATACCCATTGGTGGTGTTGGTGGATAAAATGAGTGCGAGCGCCTCTGAGATCGTCTCAGGCGCCATCAAAGACACGCACAAGGGCACGCTGGTCGGCACCGTGACATTCGGTAAGGGTCGAGTTCAGACGATTATGCCGATGCAGGACGGCTCAGCTGTTGCGATCACAACGGCGAAATATCTGACGCCAAACGGCACGGATATTCACAAGAAGGGCATCTCACCTGATGTGACCATCGAAGCTAACGATAACTTCGACCCAAACAACCCTGCAACCGATGTGCAGCTGATCAAGGGAGTTCAAGTGCTCAAGGTGAAGATGGGGTTGCTGCCGAAAAGCGTGCTGGATAAGGCAAAGAAAACAGCCGAAGCCAAACCTTAATCGAAGCACATTAAAACAGAGTATTGAATAAAGTGAATGGTTGAAAAACCTATTCTAGCATCACGGGGTAGAAATAACTAAAGACCAGTCATCGGGGCCGTTTGTCACCAGCATATATGCATATTTCGGGTTGCTGAAGCTGCCTATGTTCTGAATGGTAAGAACGCCGGTGGCTGTCATATAATCGCCTTCAGCAAAGACTTTCTCGCCGCTCTGCGCTAATCTTACTCTAATGCCTTTTGCGGGCGGGTTGGCGGATGCGTCATAGAGCCCGGCGCCATCATCCAGATAAACATCTCCGCCAGAACCCGACGCAGGCCAGGTGACCTTACCAAAAAGCCGTAATCTCACGCCGAGATTGCACACACCAGGCTTTGTGAGCGATTGCTGATTGAACGCTGCGCCGCCAATGCTGCGCTGGCTCATCGCGAGCGGGGCCGGGAGGACGACGGGGGGCGCAATGTGTTCAACGCTCCAAATATAGCCCATCACCAAGACTTCTTTGCCCAGCGGCGCCAGAGCGCCGTTAACGGTTATCTTATCACCTAGTATCGGCAAGTCAGGCGGATTCTCGACATCAATTATCGGTCCCAGCAACACAGCAATGCCGGCTGGCACGCCAGACTCCTGAATATATATCTTTTTGTAGGCTTTCTCCTCGTAGGTCAAATAGTTCGGCTCGATATAGGTGACTACTTTGCTATCCAGCCTTGCCCCGGGGGTCCTCACGCTGTTCCTGAGCGCCCCTATGCTCATTGTAGGCGGCGTCCCAAGGACGGCATCATCAAACGCGATAGCGCGCGCGTCAAGGCTGTATTGCTGCCTTGTCGCCAGGAATACGGTCACAATGCCCTGCGGCACGTATGCCGCCACACCAGCCGGATACCACTTATTGTCATTTGTTGGCGACAAGCCGCTCCACCAAATAACGGACGCGGCATTCGGATCAGCGCCGCCATTAGGATCCATGCCGATATTAACTCTTGTATCATACAATCCTGCATCATCAGACTGGTAAGAGGCAAATCTCGCGGCAAAGCAGCATATTCCCGCGCTGTCATTATAGACCTGCTGGAACGCCCCGCCATTTTTGTAAACGAGACGAGACTCAGCGCCCAGGAAATATGAGCCGTCAAACGCCTTGATACCAACCACATCCGCGCACCAACTGTCGGTCCCATTCTGGGGATAAGGCCCGATGAGGCCATCTATGGGATTGTCTTGGGGAGGGTTATAAGTGAAGAGCCCCCATGGATACAGACTAGGGTTCTGGCCGCCATGAGGCTCCTCAAAACTGCCATTTCTCAGCCCGGCAACAGGAACAGCGGGTATATACACGCTTTGATCAGGTGAGTAGACAGTGCTGTAATTGGGCGCCTTAGCGCTCACCCTGTAATGGTAGGTCACCATATCGTTCAGACCGGTAATCAGCACAGAATGGTCTGTGGTAAGCCCCGCGCTGCCTTCCCTGCGGCCATAATTATCATCCAGACCAATGTCCACCCACGACTCGCTGGCGATATCCGTCTTCCAGGTAACAGTCACATCAAAGCCCGCAACATTCGCCGCTATATCAGATATATGTATAGGCAAATCGAAGGTGTAATCGCCCTCAACAGCGGTCACACAGCCGGGGTTGGCGCTAGTGACTCTATATACATACGTTGCACCCGGCTGCAGATTCTGCAAGAGCACGTTGTGGTTCCAGTTCAGTGCAGGCAGGTCAACGAATCTCCAGGGCCCGGTTTCGGATTTGTAATCGACTCGGGCTGTACACGGTAAATTGGTCGTCCAAGTGACTCTTGCGGTCGTATCCGGCCTGTTAACGTCTCCTGGCACTGCCACGTGCAGATTCGATATCTTTACATAGGGCGTAAAGCGCACATCATCCCAAAGTGTGGACATTATATCCATAGAACTTGCGGGCTGGTATGATTCGATAAAGAGAGTATGAGCGCTCGTGTTCTCCGGGACAGGCAGAGTCAAAGTGGTCCAAGCGGTTGACTGCGGCGACATCTCCCACTGCGTAACGTCGTTGCGATTTGCGGTGACCCCGGGGGCCAAACCGACCCTAACATAGCACTGGTTGGGGTTATTCGGGTTGCCGGAGCACGACCTCACCTTTACGCTCAAATCTGCTTTACCGCTCGTCCAGGTGAAAGACTGGCAAATGCCGCCATTCTTGCTGACACCCGCGCTGGATTCCATTCCGCAAACGTATACCCCATCACTAAAATCATAGGGGGGCAGCAGATTGAAGTCGCTTCCGATCGTACCGAACGTACCGACTGTAGGTAATGCAGGGGTTCCGCCTCCGGGTGGGGAAAATTGGTAAGAGGTCCAACCAAATCCAAACAAATACTCAAAGCTTGGGTTCAAAATTGGGTTTTCGACCGCGCAGGCGCGCGTGACCGACATCCATACGCAGATAGACAAAACCAGCAGTCTCTTCCACATATTAACGCTCATCGAATGTTTCAGATTATTAAACCAGCGAGTGGAAAACAAATTGCATCAGCGCCTTTGCTACGGTTTGGCTATTATAACATCAGCCTGATACCGCGGTCTCAGTTTGGGGTGTATCTTTAGGTTTGCATCGGCAAACGTGCTGATAACACCAACCACAGTAACAATTGTCTGACCGGCAACTAGATTCGTCAATGATATGCTGTTTCCGGCAGCAAGGTTATCGATGCCTACGCGGATTCCGATGATATCGTTGCTACCATCTTTGCTGCCATCTTTGATTTTGCTGCCGTCGTCGAAGTAGAAGAACGCGCCGCCCGGGTCAATGTATGTCACCTTGCCCCAGGCCTTGATCAGTAAACCGATATTATTTACACCATTACCTGCTTCAACACCCTTCGTAGGTGTCCCTGCAATATCGCCTCCGCCGATGGCCTTATGGTTCATTGCCACGGGTTTAATAACATCTGCAAAGACAACTGAAGCTATGGCTATAATACCGATTGCGATCAGCGCTATGTTAAGTTTCATCTTTCACCTCTTGCTCTAGTATATCACCTAATGTGTTATACCTCATAATCTGCCATTTTGCAAGTGGCAAAGTATACAAAAATAGCTCACCAATGATGTACACCGCCTAAGCATGCTGAGCTCCGTCGAAGTATGCGGCTGTGAAGATACGCATGTTTAGACTTGACCGCACCCTTCGACGGAGCTCAGGATGCTAGTTTGTGCGTATTTTCTCGTAAAGAGTGAACTCTTACACTATACAATAATATGATTCCCCGGTAGAAGCTGTTCTAATCAGCATAGCGCCCGAACGATAAAAAAATACATCACCACTTCGCCATCCTGAGGCTCCACTTCGCCATCCTGAGGCTCTCGAAGGATGAGCAGCATGATAACTTGAGGTCAGTTCTTTCGGGATTTCCATTCCGCCTGCGGCTCCATTCAAATCCCGAAACACCAACACTAAATAGAATTACAAAAAATTTATGATTGCCTAAATATCTGACCTCAGAAACCCATAATGCAAATAAGGGATGGTTGCTGGGATCAAGCCCTGCAACCACCCCATAATGGGGAGATAGATCCCCGAATTTTCGTAGTGGCCGGATATAACTTAATTTTCTTTGTTTACTTTACTTTAAGACTTGCTTGATTAATCAATAGCCTACGGAGCCGGAGATATGATCATAGCAAGGTTCGGAACGTTTGTATAGATCCAGTAGCCTACACCAGGTGTCAACTGGTATTCATAACCCCAGTTAATACCAGCATAGCTCCACGCGCCGGCTGTCATATACTGCATGCTGTCACTGGACAGCCATCCGTTTGCTGGTAACATCGCATCTGGCCAACTCAGAACATCAGTTCCATCAGTGAACCAGATCGGAGCGCCTGTGTCCTGGTCTATGGCAACCGCGGTGTTGTAAGGCACACCAAAGAGGTTCCAGCCAGCAACCGGCAGTGATATCCACATATCTGTCTTGACACCGGCATCAGGAACGCCGTCCTCTAAACAAGTAGCAACATCGCCAACACCATCAAAAAATGACGACGTGACAGGTACTTCGCTATAGGCAAGATATCCCTCGCCCAACAAAATGCCGCCGAACGGATTTGGTGGGTCAGCCCAGACATCATAATAATCCTGGTTGCTGTTCTGCAACTGAGCAGCAGCCTCGTAGTCTAAAGGAAACACATTCCTTACTTCTGGATTGAACGGTACCACAGGGATAGAAACAGAATTCCATCCCGCCGGAACATATACGTCAATCTGAGTAGCCATCGCTGCCACAGAAAGAACGCAAAGTAACGCCATACCTATTAGAATTGTTCTCATAACTTTTCCTCCTTTCTTTGTTGTTGAGTTCGAAGAAAATCTGTTAATCATAACGTCCACCTCCCCTTTCATTCTCTTTCTAGTATCAATCTTTGCTCTGCTATCATTACTTAATTGCAATGTAGCATGCAAATTGGAGCTTGTCAACCACGTTTTGTAACTCAGAAAGCACTCACTCTTCGTGAGGATACTTGTCATCCTGAACTCGATTCAGGATCTATTACGTTTGATACTTAGATTCCGAATCAAGTTCGGAATGACAAAACATTAAGACTGAGCTCTTACAGTAACTATTTAAGGTTTCTGCGAGTCAAAGATAATATTCCCGCTTGTTAGCGGATAGAAACTTTCGACTTTATAAACCAACTCAGCTCCGCTTTGTAAAGCGGCACCCTTACTTGTATACAGTTGCATTTTGAAAATTGCCGCCGGCCGGGATAGACCGGCGGCATATAACTTGGTGCACCATTTAGGTGTTTTTGGAATTACTTCCTGCGGCGAATGCTGAATCCAGCAAGGCCGATGAGACCGCTGAGCATAGCAACCATGCTGCCAGGCTCAGGTACGAGGGGACATCTTGACATCGTAATGTAATCACCAGCCGCAAACTGGGTGCTACCGAATGTCGATAAAGCCCATGTGGTCTCGGTGGTTTTCATTACGCCAGTCGCCATCAGGGTTACCGGGCCTCCCATGGTGTGGGTAATTTCATTACAAATGCCTATGCCTTTATACATGTACCAAGTGCCTGG
>JAPLCU010000122.1 GCA_026392045.1 Armatimonadota bacterium | reverse complement strand
GCCATCCTGAGGCTCCAATTCGCCATCCTGAGGCTCTCGAAGGATGAGCAGCATGACGACCTCACAAGGAACGGGCGCATCAGAGATTGCCCCCGAACAAGGGCTTCCCTTCCCTAATTCATAATTCATAACTCAGAACTCAGCACTTGCCTCCACCTCGCCATCACTGACAACGAGTCCATCCCTTCTATTCCCTGTAACCTGTTCCCTACCTCTGCGCTCTCGGGTGAGTGCGGTTATAGACTTCCTTTAACCTTTCCCTGGAAACGTGCGTGTAAATCTGAGTGGTCACAACATTTTCGTGGCCGAGCAATTCCTGCACGCTTCGCAGATCCGCGCCGTGATCCATTAGATGAGTCGCAAAAGAATGCCGCAGTGTGTGCGGGCTGATCTTGAGCGTTTTGGTAACCGTCTCGATATGCTTATTTACAAGCCTCTCAACGGAGGATCCCACTAATTTAGTCCCGTAACGACCCAAAAATAGCGCATCCGTTGGATTCTCACTTTTCCCAGCGAGTGTCGGCCTGCCCTGATCGAGATAAATAGCGAGCGCCTCGCGAGCAGCCGTGCCGACCAGAACAATACGCTCCTTCTTTCTCTTTCCTATAACGCTCAGCTCAACGGGGCTATTCTTAACGTCAGTGACCGTGAGGCTGAGGAGTTCACTCAAACGCAAGCCGGTGGCATAGAGCGTTTCGATAATCGCGCGGTCTCGAAGCCCTTCCGGGGTTGCAGGGTCAGGTGCTGCCATAAGAGCGCTGATGTGTTCCTCGCTGATAACTTTGGGCAAGTTTCGAGACTGTTTTGGCGCGCGGACACCATCAGTCGGGTCAGATTCGATGAACTCACGTTTCACAAGGAACCTGAAAAAAGATCGTAGAGCCGCTATCTTTCTGGCTATTGAGATATTGGCAACTCCATTCTTTTGCAGACGCGCAAGATATCGTCTGACAAGCATCTGGTCTATCGGCGCATCGGCTTCACCGGCAAACGCGAGAAAACCCAGGACGTCGGACGAATAAGCCGTCAGCGTATGTTCGCTTGCTCTCTTTACCAATCTAAGATGATCGATGAACGCGTCTAGCTGCTGTTCCATATCACCTGGATTTTAGCACATTAGCTGAATAAGGTCAAAGTGCGGAAGGCGCTCACACTTGATGATTACAATGTGAGCATGCTGAGCCATTCTGAGCAGCGTCGAAGAACGAAGTATGCGGCTACGAAGTGACATGTAACTATACTTGACCGCGCCCTTCGACGGAGCTCAGGATGCTAGATAATTCTTGTTTTCTCAGCAAGAGTGAGCTGTTACCAAAGCGCCCAAAATGCTACCGTGAATAAAATGCTAGGCTTTCATTAGATCGAGACGTAAACGCACAAAAATAAATCCTGTGATGTGCTTGCAATATAAGAAGTTATGGTTGTTTTCAAAAACCTGTATGGAATACCTAATAGTGTAGGGTTGCTTGTCCGATACAATATGCAGGGGATTGAGCAGCAACCTTGTTTGCGATTAATCGATCAGGTTGTAAGGCGCATCTGATTAAATACGAAAGAATGCTCAAACAATGGAGATGCCAAAATGAACACTTCTCAAAGCAAGCTGAAAGTGATAAAAATTATGGACCCGCTGCTGTGCGTCCGTTGCGATAATGCTTATATTGCTGATGTTGTCACCCAAGACGGCGGAAAAAAGAAGATGTTCTATTGCTCTCGCCTCGATTGTGATAACTGGGTTTCTAAGACTTCTGAG
Organism: Armatimonadota bacterium; assembly: GCA_026392045.1. Taxonomy (GTDB): domain Bacteria; phylum Armatimonadota; class UBA5829; order UBA5829; family UBA5829; genus JAMCYN01. The sequence goes on along the minus strand of JAPLCU010000122.1, from coordinate 909 downwards.
GCTGATAACGGTTTGGGAGACATGGACATCGCTGCGTAGTAAAATATCATAGATAAGATCTCCCGAATACTTCCTTGGTTCCCCATCAATACTATTAACTAAGTAATGGTAATGCTATCCCTATGGTGGGGCAATCAATGGAGATCATCCCCTTCCGGGCTTTCCACTCTCCACTTTCCACAACTCTTACCTCTTGCCTATCTTTACAACCATCCTGCTGAGGCATATAATAATGTTTGGGGGTTTGAGGAATGACAGAAAATAAAAACGCCAAGAGCGCTGTGATTGCTATAGGCTCGGATCATGCGGGTTTTTCGCTGAAACAGTCGCTTTTAGAGGATTTGAGAGCGGATGGTTATGAACTGCATGATTTCGGCGCGTATTCGCTGGATCCCGTCGATTACCCGGATGTTGGACGGGAAGTGGCGGAGGCTGTCGCGTCGGGGCGATTTGAGAAAGCGATTCTCATTTGCGGGACGGGTATTGGCATAACCATTGCCGCCAATAAAGTGAAGGGCATTCGGGCGGGCGCCTGTTCGGAGCCATATTCAGCTAAAATGGCCAGGGCCGATAATAATATTAATATAATCGGGATAGGCGGGAGGGTCGTTGGGGTCGGGCTCGCCTTTGAGATTGCAAAGGCTTTTCTGGAGACTGATTTTGAAGCTGCGACGCGGCATAAAAGGCGTGTTAATAAGATAAATGCTTTGGATGGTTGTTGAGGTGTGAGGTGTTTCGGTGCGCCAAGCTAAGCTTGAGTCACTCACCGGCCTGAAAGTGGCCGGACTGTAATTGCTTATTCGACAGTTAGCTGCCAGTCCAGGCTAGTCAGTAATGGCTGGTTTGAAGCGACTGCTCAGCGATTGCGCGGGTCGCAGCGTTAAGCGAACCCGATTCGGCCTCGTTAAC
>JAPLCU010000004.1 GCA_026392045.1 Armatimonadota bacterium | reverse complement strand
CCTGCTTTCCTCGCTCAAACGAACGGGCCGAGCAGTTATATCTTTTGCTTTCACTGCGGGTTCGACGGACGCAGCGGGCGCATCAATGCTACCAGTAGGAATGACACTCGATAATGGCGGCAAGACCGTCAGTTTGACGTCATTCGGCTGGCGGCTGGTGATCTGCGGGGTTGCGGCTGCCATCTGATGGGCTGCCTTGGCGGTCGTGCCGACGCTGCGCAGAGCGGCGTAAACCTTCCTGCTTTCCTCGCTCAAACGAACGGGCGGAGCAGTTATATCTTTCGGCTTAACTACCGGCTCGGCAGATGCGGCGGGCGCATCAATGCTACTATCAGGAATGACACCCGATAATGGCGGCAAGACCGTCAGTGTGACGTCATTGGGCTCGCTTGCAGGCACAATCGTGCTCAGATTCCCAGCAGAAGCCAAAGCTGGGTTGGAACCCTTTTTCCAAATACTGATCTCTAGGCGCTTCTTATCCACTGACCATTGCGTAGAATACTCAAGACGCGCAGATGTATTGACAACGATTCTTGAGCAAGGCGGGGAACTGCGGAAGTTGCTATACTTCACGCAGAAAATGGCCCCGTTATGCACTCCAACTACACGGCTCTTAGCCGCGAGCACAGCCGAAAATTGAAAACCCAGATACCTGCCTGCACTGCTGCTGAAAGGCATCATTTTCAGAGACTCATTGCCCTGAACAGTAATGACCGTACGGTCTGATTTGTTTGTGACATCGATCCTGGTTATTGCTTTGCCAGCAATGGCAGAGCACGTCGAAATGACGATCAAGGCCACTGTGATGATACAGACCTGCCAGGTTGACGCCGCAATGGCGCTGATCTTAGCTCGCATTCTTGACTCCTCCTAGTTTGACTCTTAATAAACGTCCATTGTTTTCGAGCATTATGCTATCTTGACTGATGCTTATTACTCGATAACGTCCTTCTATCAGCGCTCCTTGTTTCACAACATAGCGGCCGTTTTGGCCGGAGCGTATAATAGCAACATTTTCCACGCCTCTTATAATGCCTGTAAGCGCGAACTCGGGCTCTTTCACTTGTTCGGTTGTAGCGCTAGATCCGCCAGGTAGTTTTATGTCCAAGGGCGGTACGCGCGTCGAATTAGCGAACGGATTCGGCCCGATGGACTTTGGCGGCTTTCGAATCGCCGGGTTTATCTGCTTAGCCGGAGTCTGATCCTGAGGCAGCAATTTTCTTGCCATTGCTGCGAAGGGGTCCCTTCGCGGCACCGGAGTAGTCAGATTCGGGAAAATCATGCCCGACATCTGCTCCACCGTCTCGCTTCGTGTAGCTGGAGCATTATCCAAACTGATCTTTGCAGCAGGCTTAGCCCGTGCATTGGGCGTGCCCCCTGAGTTGAGCTGAAAAGTGACGTAACCAATACCCCCGATAAGCAATACACCAAGAACTACGAGTTGCGATACCTGTTTCTTATCCAGCTTCATTTCCAGCCCTCCCTTTAACGACGTTTGCGCTTCCTTTTGGCCTCGTAGATGAGTCAGGCACACGCACTGGATCGTCCTTTTTGAGAACAAACGCAGTAACCGTCATCTTCACAACCAACTCCGGCGTTGAATTGCATGTGAGCAACTTGGCCTTTTGAGAGATCGAAACGCTTTTCACCGCGAGAATCTTAGGGAAACTGGTGATTCGGTAAAGGAAATCCAGCACGTTTGAATACTTTCCTTCAAATTCCAATGCAATGTTGAGCTCTTCGTAAGGCTTCGGCGCTTCTGCAGCCGCTTTGGCAGCATCTTTTGTCTTTGAAGCTTGCTCCACATTCCCGGAAGAAGCCTTAGCGCCGCTCGAAACAGACCTTGCAGCCGGCTTCTTTTCAACCCTCTCCGGTTGAACATTGATCACTTTGAGCTTGACCATTTTTGCGGTCTGCTCCAATTGCTTTAGAAGGGTAGGAACATACGCTTCTGTGCTGACCGAGGTCTCCAGGCATTTTATCGCAGACTGCGCGTCCAGGTATGCGAGCTTCGATTTCTCCAGTTTTTGGGCGATCTGCTTGCTTTCGTTGACTTTATTGAGCTTTGCGTCAAGCTCGGCAGTTGTGTTCTTCATCTTGTTGGACACCGCAAGACATCCCGCGATACAACCAATGAAAATCACCGCAGCAATAGCTATCAACACCATTATGCCCTTGGAGCCAGGCTTAAGATTGATTGTCATTCTTAGCTCCTTTCGCATCACCGAGCTGCAGTTCTGAGCCGAGCTCGAACTCGATCGTCTGAATGGCCTGCGGCTCCGCTGATGGCCCATTGCCGCTCGGCATATCCACACTGCGGGAGTAATGGAGTTGCACATTAGCAAGGTCTGGAATGCTCTGTATGCGCATCATAGTCTCGCCGACCAGCGCCTGCGAATCTGTCACACCCCTAATGACCAATCCGGTTTTCTCAACGGTCTGTTTAGCGGTGTTATCCACTTTGCTCTCGCTGTTCAGATCGGTCAAATATGCCGAAACGGGGATTGTCTGCGTAAGCATATCCAGCGTGTTATACCAGCGCATTGTGATGCTTTTCGCATCGTTGAGCAGCTTCAACTTAGGCTGCAGCTTGCTCCTGGCCGTATCGAATTCCATGATTTGCTTAACTACGGGCTGTAGTTTGCTTATCTCGGCATCCAGAGTCGATATCTGGCCGCTTGTCGTGAACAGGCTGGTGAACATCCATCCACCCATAACGACAGCAATCACCAGCTCCGCCAGAATCGCAAACACCAGTCTTTTCATATCTCGCTCTGAACGCAGCTTTTCAGCGCGCCTGGGAGCGATCATATTTACAGAAGGCATAGAAAGGCTCCTTTCCAGGTATTAGGGACGGGCTGTCCCGATTAAATCGGGATGATCCGCCCGGACATTGCTTCACAACTCACGCAACCTTGCGCTTAGATTCCACCATTAATTCCTTAAGCGCCAAGCCTGTTCCAACAGCCAATATTGGACCGTGTTCGGAAAGAAACTCTTTCGGAATCCGCTCCACGTTAATGGCCGATTGCTTAAAGATATCGGCAATCTCAACCTTAATGGTGAGCTTGTTTGACATGTAAGTATCGATTCCGCGCATACGGGCTGATCCGCCGGTGAGAATCACTTTGCTTACGTGTGAATCAGAGCTTCCTTCCGGAAACTGTGACTGGTAATAGTTGACCGATCGTCTGATCTCGCGTATGAGTTCATCAAGAAGAGGCTGTACCACACGCCAGCATCGACTGTTTGGATCTTCGATATCGATCTCATCCAAAGACTGATTCGCAGTCATCTGGAGCTTCATAATCTCAGCTTCTTCAAACAAGGAGCCAGTGAGTGACTTCACAGCATTTGTGAAGCTGTTTCCGGCAATTGGGATATTGCGTGTGAGCGCAAACTCGCCGCAGCTCACAATATTCACATCGGTATGACTAGCGCCCATGTCTATCAAAGCAACTGTCGAGTCCAGATACTCATCTGTTGCATTGAACTCTATAAACGACCTGATTATGGAGAACGCCTCCACATCAACAACCAGAGGCTCAAGCCCGGCGGCTTCGAGAGCGCTAACCCGGGAAAACACGACATCGCGCGGCGCAGCAACAAGCATAACGTTCATCATGTTTGAATCCGGAACATCTCCCAGAATCTGAAACTCGACGACGCTGTCTTCCATCGAAGAGGATATATGCTTGCTTGCTTCATACTTGACAGATTTCCGCAGAATTGCTTCAGACATCTTGGGGAACTGCACCTGCCGAACAATCACCTGCGGACCGGAAATCGCGCATATAGCTCCATTGGCTTTAATTCCGGCGTTCTTAAGCATCGTCTTGATGTCAGCAGCAACATCAGCGACGTTAAAAATAACACCTTCCTTTATAGCTTCAGGGCGAGTGGGCATGACCGCCGCGTTGACAAGTTCCCAACCATGCGCGGTCGGTTCGATTTGCACAGCTTTAATGCAGCTCGAACCAATATCGATTCCTACAACTGTCTCTTTGCCAAACAGTGAACCTAACACGAGTCGCAACGACCTCCTGTCGAGTGAGTCGGAGACAGTAACTGTCTGTCTCCTATTGAGTATTATCGTCATTTCTCAAATTAACTGGAGTGTTGTTTTGATAAACAGGAGTAATTACTGGGCTTTAGATATCGGGCTGCTATATGTAAGAGGGTTCGCAGATGGCTTGTACAAAAGATTGGGGACGAGGTTGGAGTCTCGTCCCCGATTAAGGAGTCCCTGGTCTTGATAGACACAAGGAAAAGAGGGTGGGAAGGTTTGCTAATTATAAGACGCACCTGAATGCGGTTTAGTTCCATATTTTATCGAGAATTGTGCAAAAGACAAAAAATAGAGGCGGAGAGGAGTGAGGCTGGGGAGATCGGGGAAGGGATGAGCTCTGCTTTAGTTGAGGGGTAGCATGCTGCTCATCCTTCGAGAGCCTCAGGATGGCGAAGTGTGGATTGGATGTTAGGGGTTAGGTGTTTGGTGTAGATGGTTCCAAGATAATTCGCATAGGCAGAATAGTGCGCTCTTATTTTATCACAGAACGGTAAAGCTCCTCGAAATCATCTGCCATACGCTCTATCGAAAAGTTCACGGCGTTCTTGCGGGCGTTTTCGCCCATTTTGATTCGCTCGGGTTTGTTTGAAATTAGATAATCTATGCAATCTGCGAACTCTTCGGCGGAGTTTTCCGTGAGAAAGCCATCTACGCCATGTTGGATGTTTTCGGGGATGCCGCCGGCGTTTACCGCCACAACAGGCAGACCTGCGCTCAGAGCCTCACAGATCGCGATACCTTGTGTCTCGGTTGTAGATGGGAACGCGAAAGCGTCGGCGCTTGCGAATATAGGCTCAATTTTATTTCTGCTCAGCATGCCCGTGAAAGTCAGTTTATCCATCAGGCCGAGTTCGGAGGCAAATTGCTGTGTCTCGGCAAGCGCCGGGCCCCCTCCCACCAGCGCCAATTTGGCGCTTGGGTGGTTCTTAGAAACTATTTTGAATGCCCGCAGCAGCATTGTAAGATTTTTTTCCCGCGCGATTCGACCCACATAAAGCAGCATAAACCCGCCGTCGGCTATCCCGAAGCGCTCTCGCACACTCATTCGTTCGCTCGGATCAATAGGCGGAATGCTCACCACACCGGTTTTTATTACCTGCGTGCGAGTTTTTATGCCATAAGATTTCAACATTCGCTGCACCGGAGTAGAAGGCGCCACCACAGCATCGCATCGGGAGTAATACCATCGCATAAGCCCAACCAAAAAGTTCCGCGTAAATGCCTTGGGCCGCACCGGCACGTAGTGCGCATATTCAGTATATAGGGTGTGGTTGGTGGAAACGAGCGGGATTGAATGGCGTTTTGCCCACTTGGCCCCTAACAGCCCCAGCAGAAATGGCGTCTGTGTGTGGATTACATCCAGTTTGAGCTGGGCAAACTGCCGCTTAATTTGAGGTGAATACGGCACCGGAAAAGGATAATCCGGCATAAATATCGTGTGGAAGGATGGGAACCTGAATACTCGTTCTGCGGTGTCCACATGACCCCTGAAATCGGGGGCGAATATGAATACTTCATGGCCGCGCCTGGCGAGTTCATCCCTAAGCGTGCTCACGCATACGCTGACCCCGTTTATTATTGGTTCGTAGCTTTCGGTGAATATGCCTATTCGCATTGAAATCCGATGGTTTGATGGCAAGGACATCATTGTCTATAGTTGGTTTTCGCTTATGGCTCGCAGTCAACTGCGCCCGAAGCCTATTCAAAAACCACCATGACTATTATAGTGAAAAAGCCAAAAGGTTACCACGGGCGAATAACAATCCGGCCCAACCTTTTGGCTTGAGACTTTATATTTTACTTAATTACGTGCTTAGGAAGCTTCTGAACTGCGCCCCTTGGTTTCCATGAACGTTAATACATCAGAGAGCCTGAACCTGCGCTGATTGCCCGCAGTTCTGAAATGCTTGAGAACGCCGCGGTTGGTGTAGCGCCTTACGGTTGTCGGGCACACATTGAGAATCCTGGCTGCTTCCTCAAGGGTGATCGGCGGGTCCAACAGCTTCTGAATCAGCTCGCCGCGATTCTCCCTGAACGTCATATACGAGTTCTGCGCAACTTCTTCTTCCGCACTCACGCCGAACAGCGTCTGCAGGTGATGCGGCATGCGGTCCCATTTTTCCTGCAGGCTTGAGTTCCCGCGAACCTTGCTTTGCGCCTTTGGCTCAGCCTCGTGCTTGGGCTTCGGAGCTACAACCTCAGCGCGCACCGGCTCGGGAATCGGGATAACTGTGGTTTCAACAGCTTCGATCTTATCAATTTCCTGCACGGGAGGGGTTTCGATAAAAGCATCCGAGCTGATCGGCCTCGGCTCGCCGGTTCCCTCGCTGAGGTGCCCGATTCCACGGTTGCGCGATGTCTCAATGACCGGGAAAGCATCCGTTACAGCATTCTCAGCTTTATCGGAGTTATCAAGGAACGAGATGAAATCCTCGACCTGCGGCACTTCAACATCCTCGAAAATTCCAGATGGAGCCGAAATTTCCCTGGGCTGTGAAGTCATTTCGAAATCAGCAAAATTGAACTCATCCATTTGTATTGTGTCTGCAAGAACGGTCTTGGTCTCCATAGCAGTCGCTACGGCGGTCACCGATGCCGTGCTAACGGGTTCTTCGAGTGTGACGCTCTCTATCTGCCTGATGTTGTCCACCTGAGCAACAGGCGGCTCCCATATCTGCTGAGTAACTGGCGGCGTCACAGCCTGCGGCTGCGGTTGGGGAGTCTCTTTCTTTGTTTTGAGTTCTTTCTCTCTAAGCTCAACTTTCTTGAACCATTCAATTAGCTTATTATCGTATCTGGCCATTATCTTCTCTCCTCAGC
>JAPLCU010000108.1 GCA_026392045.1 Armatimonadota bacterium | reverse complement strand
GAGGGAAGGAGAGGGGTTGGGGGTTGGGGAGTGGGGAAGGGATTTCTTCCTCGTTACTCTCAGCTTCACCCTCGATGCTTGAGGCTTTTACATCATATTCGCCTAGAATTTCAAGCATGCGGCGGTCTTGGGCTGTTGCTATTACTGTCCGCAGGCCGTTTGAATCCCATGTCTTGATCTGATCAATGACGGCTTCCATGTGGCCGCCGAAACCCTCCATCGGCGCCGAATCGATCTGCACGATAGCATCCGGGCGCGCCCAGCTTGCAGATCTCGGCAGCAGCGTAAAAGCAATTCCCTGCCGCTGTGCGAGCGTGTGCTTGATGGTCGCCTCGAATGGCACATGCTGCTTCCTTTGAGAGGTCAGCAGGAGCCCGCGCTCAGAACGGTTGATCATTGTTTCGACCATCTGCTCCTCAAGGCGCTCCCAGTGAGACTTGATTTGCATGGGCTCGTCCAAAACGATCATTGCGTCGGGCGGTAAATAGTCGAAGATCGAGATTTCCTCGGGCAGCAGGTATGGCAGATAATATTCCAGCTCATCGAAATAGACCGTTTGCTCGATCTGATGGATGTCCTCTTCAACTTTTTCAGAAAGACGCCTTGCGGATTCACCTCCGTCCATACTTTTGAGCTGAACCTCGAGCTCTTTTCGGATTCGTGCGACTGCTTTTTTGGAATTGTCCTCATCCAGCAATACTTCTCTGGACGGCAATATCAGCGAGCTCTGCACTTTGCCTGTGGAGCGCTGGGTGGCGCTGTCGAAGTGGCGAAGGCTCTCGATTTCATCGCCGAAAAGCTCGATGCGAAGCGGAAGGTCGCTATTCGATGGAAAGACATCAATAAGCCCGCCTCTTCGGCTGAACTCGCCGTGGCGGTCTACCACATCCGTCACCTCATAACCCATGCTCACAAGCAGCGCGGCGAATTTGTCCATATTCATATCTTCGCCCACATTTACAGTCGCATAAGAGCGCACGAGGGTGTTTCGAGGCATTGTGCGGCGCAGGGCGGCATTGATCGGCGCAACTATGACCAGCGGCTGCTCGGCCAAAGTGAGCGCCTGGAGCGCGGCGAGCCTTTCGCCGATGATGCTGTAGTTTGGCGAGCCCTCTTCGTAGATCAGTGAATCGCTGGGCGGGAAGAACAACACCTGCTCTTCGGGAATGCCGTAGATCGGAAGATCTTCAGTGATTCGCTCGGCCTGTTCCTGGGTGTAAGTAAGGATCAGAGTTGTGCGGCGGACGTGCGAAAAGACCCCTGCCAGCAAAAAACCCTTAGCGGCTGCGGCCAATCCCTCCACCTGCACCAGCTTGGCGCCCTTGGATATGGCATCGAGTATATCTCGGCGCTTCGAGTATTCTTTGTTAAACTTAAGTAATTGCTCCAGGCTCATGGGGCGTACATACCTCAAAAGGGCTTTGACCGAAAACATGGGATATGGCCAAAACCCTGGGTTATTATTTTGTGTTTTGCACCACTATGTTACCGTCCTGCGCAGTGAGTGTCAAGCTGAAGGGCAGTCGACGGTCGGCAGTCGACAGTTCTCAGTCGAGGAAGAGGAATTCATCACAGAAACACGGAATTAAGGAAGCAGAGAAAAGGTGACCGCTGCACAAAAGTTACTGCCACTCACTGTCTACAAGCAGAGAGTGGCAGTAATTGCTATGTATGCGCTTCAGCAAAGAAGCAAGCAATCAACTCTTAGAACGGAACGATCATCGGGTGAGGCGGACCTGGCTGGCCGAGCGGAACGTTCGGCAACAGGTAACCGCGGTCAATAAATGTGTTAATATTAACGAACTCATAGTTGGCGTTGATGCTCTGCAAGATGCTTACCAATGCAGTTGTGCTCGTCAGACCAAAGGTCCCCGGAGAAGCGCCTGAAAGAACAGCATTAGCTATATTCCAGACCTGCCCGACAGTCTTGCCCTTGAAAATGCCTTTGGTGAGAACAAACTTCTCAAGGTCATAACCCCTGCTTCTAGGCATAAGTCTCATGTCGTTGTAGGCAATATTGAGGGTCAACGCCAAAACCTCGCCGGCAAGCACGTTGGATGTCTTAGCGCCAGTCCTCGATAGCAGATAGCTCGGATTGATGAAGCTGCTCCAAAGTCTTTCTGCAGGACCAGTCTGAGGCAGGAAGTTGCAGAGCTGGGTCAAACCCGAGGTCGTGCCGGTGAATGTTATCGAATGACTGCCGGGAGTAATTACATTCACCGGAGCGCCGATTATCACCTGTCTAGCATAGAAAGCGCTAAAGAAACCATATCTGGCAAATACAAGCGGGAACTTGTTGTAAACCAAACCACCAGGCACACCCAGAGCCGGTGCACAGAAATTGTGCCAACCCTGTTGGGTGAGCGTTACAGGAAGGAAGCAGCGGCGGCCTGCATTGATGGTCACGCTCGCCTCGGTGGTGTCGGTCACAACTACAGTTTCGTTGTTGGCGCTCACGGTAACAGAGTTTGTGAGCGGAGATGAATTGGTGGCTAGAACCGTATGCAGCTCGATAAACGTTACGGATGAACCGACCGCAAGTATGTTGCTGCCCAGGTTCGCTGCGATGAAGTCGGCGGTCAGATCTCCCAGACGCGAGTCGACCACGCTATTCACCGTCAGCGGCACTGTTCCGGAGTTGGACACGGTGAATGTGTATGTTATAACATCACCCACTGAAGCCAGCGTGGGGTAGACTGTCTTTGCTATCGTCACGCCAGGTCCGGGAGTGGGGATAATGACGGTCGCCTGACCTGAGCTGGTCACAATTACTCCGTCGCTGCCGGCAGTAACGGTAGCCACGTTTGTCATCGGAGACGTGTCTGTGGCCAGAACCGTATAGACCTCGATAAACGATGTGGAAGCGCCGGCTGCAAGTGTCGAGGCGCCCCCGTTCGCTGCGATGAAGTCGGCGGTCAAATCTCCCAGATGCGAGTCGACCACGCTATTCACCGTTAGTGGCGCCATTCCATAGTTGGTTACTTTGAACGTGTAAGTCACAAAATCACCGACTGCGGCCACTGTGCGGTTGGCTGTCTTTACCATTGTTACATGAGGACCAGGAGCAGTGATGATCACGCTCGCCTGGCCTGTGCCGCTCACATCTACTCCGCCGCCGCTGGCGCCAACGGCAACCGAGTTCACCAGCGGAGACGGGTCGGTCACTAGAACCGTATAGGTCTTGGTAAACACCGTGGAAGCGCCGACTGCAAGCGTCGAGACTCCTCCGTTCGCTGCGATGAAGTCGGCGGTCAGATCTCCCAAACGCGTGTCAACTACGCTATCCACCGTCAGCGCTACTGGTCCGGAGTTGGCCACAGCATAAGTGTATGTTATAACATCACCTGCCGAGGCCACCGCGCGATCTGCTACCTTTGCCACTGTCACGCGGGGGCCGGACGTACAATTAATGATTACAAACTCCGCAGCGCTAATCGTGACCGCACCGTTCCTTGCAAGCGCTCGTCCATGCAGAGTACCGCCGTTAAGCGTTATGCTCGTAAGCGCCAGAATAGTTCCACCAAAGGTGTTGTTCGTGCCGATGGTCGCGGATTCGCCGATCTGCCAGAACACTTTGCATGGCGACGCGCCGTTGATAAAGGACATGGTAGCATTGGTGGCTGTCGTCAGAGAGCTGCCGATCTGGAAGATCCACTGCGCGTTGGGATCTCCTCCACCGTCCAGTGTAAGATTGCCGGTCAGCCCCGCTGTTGACGAGAAAGAATAGACCCCCGGACCGAGAGGGAACCCCGCATTGAAAAAGCCCAAGTCTACGCCTGTGAGGTTCATTGTTGACGCGGCGCCTGCCGCTGCGTTGTACGCGGTGACCAGGTCAGTCTTAGCCTGAGCAGTCACGGCATTGGAAGTGGTGTATAAGGTGCCGATGACTATGCCGGGCGGGAATCCTGTCACCGCTGGCGTTGGAGAACTGCCAACATCACCCCTTATCACGGACAATCCGGTGTTTGTAACGCCGCTGCCGGCCAGCAATCCGAATGTGGACGCAGTTCCGAGATTAATAGCAACGGCATACGCATTAGTTGCCAACAACGAGAGAAGCAACAAGAGAACAATGTGTCGTTTCAATTTTCATCCTCCTTTTATTATGTATTAGTGCCGACTCTTTGTATACTGCACGTTATTACCCTGGCCAGGTAACACTTAAACACATTTATAGGGAAGCAGATTTGCCACTGACACAGATATCACAAAGTCTGAAAGTCATAATGTCTAAGAGTTAGTTGCTTCGGTATCCTGATGCCGAAGCCTACCGCACATCATGAATAATATGGGAATGTCTAAGAGTTCGCATGGATTACTGCGCCACATCATAGCGCCTTCAAGCCATAGATAGCCTCTCCACGGGGTATATCTATCGCAATTCGTGTGAAAGTAAGAATATTGAGGAGGCGAGTCTATGGTTCCCGAAGTCAAAAAGTGCCATGTAGAACAGTGTTTTTACAACAAAGACATGGAATGCAACGCTCACTCGATTTTGGTGGGCAGCTCCGAGCCGGTATGCGAGACATTTATGCAATCCAGCCGCCATACAAATAAATCCGGGCAGGCGGAGGTTGGGGCGTGCCGAGTTGACCAGTGCGAATACAATAAAGGCATGTTCTGCCATGCCTGCAGCGACATCGAGGTCGGGTTCAAGAATAATCAGGCGTGGTGCACTACTTTCGAGCCGAAGTCATAATTGATGTGTTGCCCAGCGTGCCAATAAAAAAGCCGGAGCACAATCGCGCTCCGGTTTTAATTATCTTTATGTCAAATTGCACTACACAGGGCAGGTCGCAGGCGCTCCGCGCTTGGCTTTTATCATCTTTGTTAGCCGCGGCAGGACTTCCAGAACATCGCCCACGAAGCCGAACTTGGCTATGCCGAAGATAGGAGCGTTCGGGTCCTTGTTGATCGCGATGATCGTGTCTGAACTGCGCATACCCACCTGGTGCTGGACCGCTCCGCTGATTCCGCAAGCTATGTAGATGCGGGGGCAGACGGTTTTGCCTGTCTGACCAACCTGGTGCGCGTAGGGTATCCAGCCGGCGTCTACTGCGGCTCGACTTGCGGCAACTGCGGCGTCGATCTCGTCGGCTAGTTCTCTCAGAACAGCAAAGTTCTCGGGGCAGCCCATGCCTCGTCCGCCGGATATGATTATGTCTGCGTCGACCAGGTTCACTTTTTCGCCCACGGTCTCGATAAAGTCAGTTATCTTGCTGCGGGAGCCAAAGAGCGCTGGTTTCGGGTTCAGGTTAACAATCTCAGCGCTGCCGGAAGCCCGCTTACCGCTGGTTGGGAAGACCTTGTGACGAACCGTCGCCATCTGCGGCCTGGTGTAGGGGCAGAGGATGGTGGCCATGATGTTTCCGCCGTAAGCAGGGCGGGTCTGGTGCAGCAGGCCATCTTCGCCGATCTCAAGACCGGTGCAGTCCGCTGTCAGACCGGTATAGAGGTTGATCGCAACGCCGCTCATGAAGCTGCGGCCGGTGGTGGTTGCGCCGGCAAGGAAGATTTCGGGCTTCAGCTCGCGGGTAACATCAGTCAACACGCGGCAGTAGCGCTCGGCATCGTAAGCCTCAAGCTCAGGAGCCTCGTAGACGTAAACTTTGTCCACAGGGTATGAAGCCAACTCAGCGACCGCAGCTGAGATATTGTTGCCCAGTATAACCACTGCAAGCTCACAATTGCGTGCGTCTGCAAGCTCACGGCCAACATTTATGAGCTCGAAAACTACCGGGGCCACGTGGCCGTTACGCTGTTCACCGTAGACCCAAACCCCCTTGTAGGCGGAGAGATCTTCGGCGGCCTGCTTTTCGATATCGATGGAAATCGCCTTGAAGGGGCATGCTGAAACGCACGCTCCGCACATGTTGCAGTTATCCAAAACTATGGTGGCGAGCTTGTCCTTGATCTCAATTGCATTGGTTCCGCAGCTCTTAACGCACAGTGTGCAGCCGTTACACTTAGAAGCATCAACTGTAATGGACATTTTACACCACCTCCATGCAGCTCAAAACATCAAAGAGCTTTTCGACAATAATAGAGGTTTCTCCCTCATATTTCTCGCCGCCCTCGCGGCAAGGCGGGGTCATAATCTTAACAACCTGAGTCGGAGATCCCAACAGACCGACTTTTTCAGCCGGGGCTTCGATCTCAGCAGCGCCCCATTTGATGATCTCGGCCTTTTTAGCGGCCATCTTTCCGCGCAGCGACGGCGTGCGGGGTTCGTTGATCTCTTTTACAACAGTCAGCACAGCCGGGAGCTTAACCTCGCAGAACTCATAGCCTTCTTCGATCAGGCGCTTCGCCGCGAGCTTCTTGGCATCAATTTCCTGAATCTCAGCGACATACGAAGCCTGCGCGTAGTTTGCATGAATCGCGATGCCGGGGCCAACCTGGCCGGTGTCGCCGTCAATCGCCTGCATTCCGCAGATAACGAGCTCGGGCTGGAGTTTTTTCACCGCCATAGCCAGCACATAGGAGGTGCACCAGGTATCTGACCCGGCAAACGCTCTGTCAGACAACAAAATGGCGTCATCCGCACCCAGCGAGATAGCCTCGCGCAGGGCGTCCTCCGCCTGCGGCGGTCCCATGCTTATAACAGTAACCGTGGACGGATCGCCCGCCGCGGTCATTCGCTCTTTAACGCGCACGGCCTCTTCCAGAGCGTAAAGATCGAAAGGGTTGATTTGGGTCTCAACACCTTCCCGAACCAACGTATTGGTCTCAGGATTGATCTTCACTTCCGTAGTGCCGGGCACTTGCTTGATACAACAGCATATCTTCAATACAACTCACCATTCAATTACAGTTTTGAGTTATGAGTTATGAGTTTTGAGTTGACTCACGACCCATAGCGCTTATGTATTTTACTGGTTTTGGGGGATTGTTGCAAATGCTGAGGGAGACTGATTGCCTTAGAGTGTAGGGAATTATGTAAGTTTTTTAGTTCTTAGTTAGTTTAGTTCTTTCGGGAAACCCCTTTCCCGAAAACCCTCGCTACACATATAAACCCCCAAATCCCAGCTTCATCCCCTCCATACCCTTCAGGGTCTCAGCGATTCAGGATCTCAAAACCCCGTCATCCACAAATTATGAACAAGATTTAATCAAAATATACCGGAAATTAGGCCAAAAAAGGGCATTCTCGCTGTCTAGCAGCCTCCGGATAAAGTCTGCTAATCAGGCGGACTATGCTTCGCGGCCTCCGGATAAAGTCTGCTAATCAGGCGGACTATGCTTCGCGGGCTCCCTTTTCGCCCCGAAGCACGCTTGAGAACCTCACCCTTCGGGACGAAAAACAGTCCCGAAGTATATCTTTGTGACTTTATCCGTGCCCTGCTAGTATATGAGAGACAAATTTTTCGGCGCGCAAAATGGGGAGGGCGAGGCTCCCGCCGAGCCAGTTCCTTCCGGGCTTTCCGCTTTCCACTTTCCGCTCAAAACAAACTCACGCTCAATTCACGCTCAGCGATGAGTTTGTTTTGGGGAATTAAACTGTTCGCACACAAATTGCCCAATAAGCCCTATCTCCCCATGCGAAATTCGAGACGGTCAGAAATTTACAATGGCGTTGGGTGACCATCGCAATCCCTTCTCCAACTGCCAACCGTCAACACAGCCCCCTTGGTAAGAGTTCAGTCTTAGTGTATTTGTCATTCCGAACTTGATTCAGTAGCGTCCCATAATTTCTAAAACAGGCCATTTGCGGCTATGTTTTACGCTCAAAACCTTGTAATTCTCGCTGA
>JAPLCU010000146.1 GCA_026392045.1 Armatimonadota bacterium | reverse complement strand
TTGAAGCGCTCCATTGGTGTCTGAGTGTTTCGGAGTCAGCTCCATGTAGTTTGTGGCGCTGGTTCCGAAGTCAAAGATTCGCATATTCGTTGCAACAGTGGTCAGTTTGACCCACGTCGAAATCGAGAAGTTAATCAAGCCCAAGACAATACCCGAAGGCACACTCACATAGCTCGTGCCGCCTGGAATATTTACAGCATTGTTAATCAGGCCAGCAGTCCAGGTCGGGCCGTTGGTCAGAGTGCCATTTTTGCCATTACCCGACCAATCATAAGCAGAAGCGCCGCTGGTCTCATCGAACTTCCAATACGCTGCGAAGTCGGTGGAAATAAACTCCGCCGAAATCGTATGAGCTACTATAACATTACTGAACGTGTACGTAGTCACAGCGCCCACGTTAACGCCGTCAACCAAGACCCTCGATACACGATAACCGCTGTTCGCAGCTATTGTGAATGTCTGGTTATTACCCTGAGTCACAATTACTGCGCCAGTCGGGCTGATAGTTCCATTAGCGTCTGAAGATGCAGTGATTGTAAATGTAGGCGCAGGCTTGAATGTAATCGAAATGGTGTGAGCAGCTTGAACGTTGGTGAATGTGTAACTTGCGCCGGCAGCCACTGGAGCGCCGCCATCGATTGTAACTTGATCGGCAACATAGCCGGTGTTCGCTGTGAATGTGAATGTCTTGTTAGTGCCATGAGTCACACTTACTGTGCCGCTCGGGCTTATGGTTCCATTTGCTCCCGCGGATGCGGTGATCGTGTAAGTTGGAAGGGCAACAAACGCAGCCGACACCATATCACTGGCTGTATATCCGGTATAAAATGCTTTGGCGTTGAGAGTTGTCGAAGAGTTTAATACTATAGTCCCGCCAGAATTGACATACGGATCGCTCGTATCGGGGGTCGTGCCATCTGTGGTATAGTAGATATTTCCGATTCCGCCCGGCAGAGCCAGCGTCACGGTCTGCGAACCGGTAAATGTCCCTCCGGCAGGCGATATGGTCGGGTTCGGCAGCTTAAAGCTAACAGTGAAAGATATCGTGGCGCCAGCCGCGCCAATATTGGAGATGTTAAGCCCGCCCAGTGAGCCGTTGGTAAGGAAACCCGCTGGATTTGTGCCGTTATTGATCGCAGTTCTGCCAACACTGCTGCTATAGTGCGCGCTATTCAAGGTACCGTTCACTGTGTTTGTGCCGTTCGGGCGATATACGTATATCTCGTCAGGCGGCCCATCCGAGTTGCCATATACGGCCGTGTTGATTCGATAAACAAGCAGGCCCGACCCAGGCACAGAGTTTTCGAATGGAGCCGTTCTTTTGCGATACTCAAGGACATAAAACTCCGATGTGGTTCCAGCAGCCGCTATTTTATAGCAGTTGCCTGTCCCAGAAGTCAAAGGATTAAGCGTATAAGCGCCAGGAGTGCTGATGACAGGCAGAGTCGATATCCAGTTCATGTATTTGTACTTCATATATGCGCACGTGTGCTGCGGGGGATTGCCGCTTCCGCACATGACATCCCACGCACCAACAGGGTCATAAGCTGTGCCGGGGGTATAATGGTATAGATCGGGAGCGCCGAGGGAATGCATCATTTCGTGCGCCAAAACCCCCACTCCACTCGGCATCATCCATGAGCCGAACTGCAAATTGTAGCCCCACACCCGCTTGCTGTTTATAGTGACAGTCTGTGAATAGAGAAACCACGCATGCGGCCACAAGAGTGTGCCCCAATTGCTGGTTGCTCCCTTGACTATGAAGCAAACGTTATCGACCTCTCCATCGTTATCCGCGTCCACATTAAGTCCGGTAGGTATTTGCGATTTCACTGCATTTACCGCGTTCGCCAGGAGCGTATGTTCCCTGGATGCGTTGTTGGCTTCTGTGTAGCCAATCGGATTTGTGGTGGCGTCATAGGGTAGATAATATGCTCTGGGGTTTGTGTCTTGATACGATACAACGGTGGCGCCGCCAGGTGTAGGATAAAATGTGGTGTTGATAGTCAATACGTTGTATGAAGTCTCCCAAAAATAGTTGCGCATGGAGCTGGTGCCGGACGTGGTGGAGTTGAATATGGTATTATACGATGAAGCAGCGTCGGTGAACTCAGTGTCATCACTAAATCTTATATAGATCGCGATATTGTTGATGGCGCCGGATTGCGGGGCCGGTTGTGAGTCCATTCCCATCGGAAGAGTAAAAAGCGCTGCCTTTAGAGTTTGAAGCTTCTGCACAGAGGGCTTTATATTTGGCGTCAGGCCCACATCAGCCGGTTTCACACTTCCCACCACATACTGGGTCCCAACAACGTCGCCACCCGCCAATGTCGCATACACAAACCAACCGTCGCTGTGGTCCTGAACGATTACATACCCGTCCGCGTCATGAATCCAGTTGTAAAACTCATCTCCGCTCACCAGGCAGTTTACGATGGATTTATCCGGCTGAGTGATAATGTGGGGCATGTTTGTGAGGTATGCTGCATTAGCGGCGCCAGACAGAACAAGCATAATAACAATTGCAGTTGCTTTGAGGGCAGCAGCTAATCTGTTGGCGCCAGGTAGTTTCAATGTTATCTCCTTGAGGAATCTGAAGGTAGTTAGCCTACTAAACTTTATGTCTACCCTCAGGATACCCCCAAGTAACCAACATGTCAAGCCCTAATTGTATGACTGTGGGAACTTAGGTCAACTAAATTCGCAGTGTTTGAGAAGACTGCCGTTCCCGCAGCATAGCCGGGGGGGCTGGTCACGAATTTGGGACGCACCCAAATTCATCGAGTAGAGCTCTGCCCCACTCCCACCGCGTTCTCAAGCGCTTTGATCTCATCCAGCGCCCTCTTTGCGTCCTGATGGTCGGGTTTAAGCTCAAGGACAGGCTGCAGCAACTTCTTCGCAAATTCCAGATTACCCATCAGAATCGCAAACCGGCCCATTATATAGTTGCCTTCGAGGCTCTCCGCATACATATGGAACTTGTGATTGCCTTGTTTGATCAGCCTGGCAGCGAGAAAGACCTGCAGCTCCGAATCCAACCTCAGCCCGCTCTCGCGCTCCAGCCAAGCAAGGTTCAACCGAGCATTGACATCATCAGGAGTCATCGCAAGAGCAAGTGAAATATTTTTGGCAGCCTCAACCCATTTCTTCTCATTGGTTAATTTCTCGGCTTTTGCCAACAGACTCTTGGTCTGACCCGAATTGATTCCAGCCCGAATATTCGCCGGCACGTAGCTCATAAAAGTCGGCTTAAAATCTCTTCCAGTAATCTTCTTGATAGCTTGCAGGATAGCCTCATTGTCGGCGTTCGGATTGAAATTGACCTCGCGCATGATCTTAGGCAGATTCACAACGGCATTTTTTCCGAGCATATCCGAAACCGCCTCTACCGCATACTGGGTCTGAGCAGTTTCCAGCGTGATGTTGAAATCCGTGTTGCGCTGGTTCTGAAATGCTGTTTGGGGCCAGCACAAGAAGTTCACCTGCTCACGCAGTTTCTTCGACTCGGCATTAACGGAAAACAGATCATTAGCCATAGCGACCAGCTTGGGGTCTGTTTTCGCTACCACATGCCTGGTAATCCAGGCGCTCACTCCTTCATTGAACCACCGTGAAAACGGATGATATAGGTTCAAATCCTTAGCCATGATCGAACCCACGGCATCATGCAGCGGCGCGATAATCATTGTCCTATTCGACCCCATGAAATCCACCGCCATCTCGCCGATCTTCTTCTCAGCTCTCAAGGTGCCGTCTGCATTTACAAACACAGGAAAACGACTGCGCTTCAGTCGGTCAGGACTGACATTCTCCAGGTCCATTACCATATTGAATTCGTCTTTGAACTTATCGTAACTCACCTGCAGCACTCCGGCATCCAGCCCGCCTTTTGCCGCCGCATCAGCCTTCTTTACAAGCTCAATATTGCTGAAACACTGCACCAAAGCCTCAGATTTCGTTTTGTATGCAAGCAAATATGTCTTTGCCTTATCCTGCTTTTCCTGATAACCCAACAGCTCGGCGATATCTTTTGCCATGGAATCGGAGTTCTGCAAAAATGCCACCATCTGCTTATTTATGCTCAATGAAGGCGCTATCAATTCCTTGGCAAGCGCCAGCATATGCTTTGCCTGAGTATCCAGACCTGCGGGATACGAGACCGTTATGCCACCTTCCGAAATTTGCTTGAGCTCATCATCAGCCGCCGAAACTGCTAATCCAAGGCACATTAGACCAAAGATGCTAGTTATCACGCACAAGATGCGGGTTTTCATTCCAGTCCTCCATTACCAATCAGTCTTTAGAAAGTATATACCTAAAGCACATCCTTTGCCAACAGTAAACGCAAAAAAAGCCGGCTTCCACGAAAACGTAATTCAATCTACCCAAACTTAGAAGACGCAAGCAGGTAATACCTCATTGCCAACGTCCAGGCAAAGTTCTTTGGTATTCATTCCATCGCCTAATTAGCCGCAGATGGATGCAAAATCGGCACACGCAACGTAAAAACGCTGCCCCTTGGCAACATGTCTAATTCGTTACATTATTACATACGCCAGCCAACCGCAAAATTACGCATATACTTGCCAATCCTGGCATGAGCGCTTGAAAATCCAAGTCGGAGAAGCTAACGTATTGTAACTCGGTGTATGCCAGGCATTATGACGCTTTTGGGGGATAAACTTGATTTGCAAGTCTGAAATAAAAATAATGTGAAATTATTTCGCAAAACCCCTTGCCAAGCATCCAAATACCTAGTACAATTACCAGGATGGTGTTCATAATACCATCTCTCTCCTTTCTCCTTTTTTATTGTTGGGGAGGCTGTTCAAGCAGCCTCCTCCCTTTTTTCATCCGAATTCTGCGCGAGGGTTCACGTCATCCTGATCCTGAATCGAGTTCAGTACCGTCCCATAATTATTGAAACAAGTCATTATTGCCTATGGTTTAGCTCATAACCCTATGGTTTCCGCTGATCCCATTGTTGGTTTTTGCAGCCAGGTGTCATAAGGAAATGC
>JAPLCU010000151.1 GCA_026392045.1 Armatimonadota bacterium | reverse complement strand
AGAGAAACTACGCCATCCAAAACACGACGAAGAACATCATAACGAGTTGCTTCCTTCTGATTTATCTTTATAACCTCTTTCTGCATGGGGACATTTTCCCTTTGCAGTTAACAGGGGTCAAATTCGCTTTGCATAGACACCAGATTTCGGCTTCGACCGCCACCATCAACAAAGTGAGCGCACTATGGCAGTATGAGGATCTATTTGGCGGCGGGCAGTTCAGAGTCAAGATTTTGGTGCCAACCACCTCCACAAATCCATTGAAGATGAAACGAGTCGATGGAGCGGGGATCACTGCATTGGTTGATATGGCTTTGTCCCAGCAGAAAGATATTCCTCAGGAAAAATCGAGAAGAGATACGATAATTGACAAGCTCGGCGGCATTCTCAAGAAGAGCGGCAGCCGTAAATAACAATAATCAAAAAGACGAAAAGTTAGGGATTGCAAATCCCCGATGGCCAATGCGGGCGAGATTGCAAATCTGCCCGAACAACAGTTCCCCCCTTTTGCAATTTCGCCCCCTTTCGTGCTTTCGTGATTAAATTGGTTATTCTTGAGCCAAGACCTATCTTGCGGATTGTCTGTTTCGCTTTCATAATATATGGAAACACTTTCCAAAACAGCACACTGTGGAGGAAAAGCGATGAATGTTGGCGACATAATGAGTACCGAATTGGTCACGTGCAGCCCGAATGATACGATTTATCAAGTCGCGAAAAAGCTACAGCAGAAGGATATCGGGTCCTGCCCGATTGTCGACCAGAACAGGCTGGTTGGCATTGTTACAGACAGGGATATCACCGTGCGCGCTGTCTCGAAAGATTTGGATGTGCATAATATGCGTGTCGGCGATATAATGACCACCAATCTTGTGGTGGGCAGCCCTTCGATGTCGCTGGAAGAGGCCTGCATACTGATGGCCGATCACCAGGTTCGCAGATTGCCCATAGTTGAAAACGATAAGTTGGTGGGTATTATCGCGCAGGCTGATCTGGCTATCGATCTTGAAGAAGATGAGCTCCTCGCGGAGACTCTCGAGAAGATTTCGGAACCCTCACATTTTAGGGGCGGGTAATGCATTCGGTCTGGATGTTCGGATGCTCAATACAAACGAAAACGGCAGAGGCATCCATGCCTCCGCCGTTTTTCATGTGTCCTTACCTTATTGCAGCGCTTTGACTTCCTTGCCAAGATCCGCAATAACATCGTCGGTAAGACTTGCATTGAACTCGTCCCAACGGGACTTGCTCCAAATCTCAACTTTATCCATGAGCCCTACCACCCACACATCTCCGCCAGCCTTTATTCCTGAGTGCTCAAGCAGCATTTGAGATATTGCAACTCTCCCCTGCTTATCCGGCACACATTCGCATGCCGCTCCCAGGAAATATCTTTCCAGCTTTACCCCGCGCTCGTCCATCAGCGATTCGGGAGTCAGCTTTTGCGCAATTTCGCGCCAGTTTCGGTCGGTGAATACCCAAAGGCAGCCGTGCAGTCCCTTGGTCATCACAAACTTCTCCCCAAGTTTTTGGCGGAATCGAGCCGGTATGACGGTGCGACCTTTGTCGTCAACCGAATGTTCGTATGCTCCAGAGAACAAAAGAGTTTTCTCCCACACCAATGATTAGCGTGTTGCGTTTGGCCAAATTATCCGCGTCCGCTCTTGATTTTGAAACGGATTGGCTGCTTTCTTGATGGATGCCTTATCAGTTCGGCCTGCTCGAGTTTGCTGAAATCTCTTTCGTCGGCCGCGAGAAGCGACCTGATGAACTCTTTATTGCTCGGCGCAGACGCCACCGCCGCGCAGTTCGAGCAATAATTTCGTGAGAACACCACTTTGCCCTCTTCATCTGCCAGGTTGACGAGCAGAGCGGGGAAAGGCTCGGTCTTGCCGCAGATATTGCACGTTGGCACAGGTATCAGCTTGCTTTGCGTGTCCTGGCAGAGCTCTTTCACTATGCGGCAGATGAGATCATCGAAAGAGTGCTGCGCAACAACAAAAGCATAGTTGTGCTTCAGCAGATTTTCGATATCATCCAGCAGCGCCAGGTCTGATTCGTCCGCCTGAACGGCATAGCTCACAAGCGTGCCTTTGCAGAGCTGTCTCACCTGAATCTGCGATGCCATTTCTGAAAAAAGCTTGTCGATTTCCCTGGCTTCCTGAGGCGTGCGCGTTTCAACGAGGTAAACAGCCCGCATCCCTCCAGGCTGAGGGTTAACAAGAATCTCACTTATCGAGTCTATGTGTTCTTCGCGTTTTGGCATCTTTTATATCCTTTTGAGTGGTTATTGGTCTGGTTTACCACAATCTACCACATTCTACTGCAATCTACCATAGAATTATATACCACGAATGCCTGCCCGTCAATACATTAGGTATATTATTTTTTGTGAAATCTTTTTACTGTTTCTTGCATCTCAAAATGGCTGATAGGGGCGGTTGTTTGGAGCGTGTTTCGGCGATTTGGTGGAATCGTGGTAGTTAGGGAGGGGAGAGATAGTTATGAGTTTTGAGTTTTGAGTTATGAGTTAGGGAGGGGAGAGATAGTTATGAATTATGAATGAAGGGAAGGGATTGCGCTTCGCGAGTTT
>JAPLCU010000134.1 GCA_026392045.1 Armatimonadota bacterium | reverse complement strand
TCGCCATCCTGAGGCTCTCGAAGGATGAGCAGCATGCTAACCATCCAATGACAACGAACCCCTTCCCTTCTATTCCCTATCCCCTATCCCCTACTTTGTCAGCGTTGTGTCCAGGTCAACTTTGCGCCATACTTTGCCATCGCGCCACAAAACTCGCGCTCTGAATGATATTCCAACCACCGATATTCTTTTAATCACTTGCCCAGTAGGCACAGGAAGATCGACGAACCCCCTGTGGCTCGGTATATCCATCTGAATCTGGTAGGCTTTTGCCGGCATCCTGTGCTCGCTTCCTCCATTGGGATCGCCATAGGAGAAATCGACAACAACCGTCTGCTCGCCCTGGGATAGCGCGAACAGGAGTCTGTTCGGGGCTTGCATGAAGTACCTGTTATATTTGATATTTGTTGGATCGCTTGTTTTTGTATATGAAGTGCAGGCCTTCTGGCACTGCACCGTCCAATCGCCTTCAGCCCTGTAGAAGAAGCGCAAATTCCTGCCAACCATTGGAACATTTTTCTGCACAACGCCGCCGCTCACATCACCAAGGTCCGCAACTTCAGGCACCTTGATAATGCCGGTCTTGTAGTCCAGCCTGCCGCCCTGCTTGATATCAACCAAATACGTCGCAGGCAGCCGTACTTGCAAACCCGTTGCAAGATCAATAACATAAACCGGGTATTGAAAAGATGGCAACAATCCTTTGTAGGTGTCCTCGTTAGGATTGTCTGTCGGATCATTTAGATTCAGAATAAACCTCAGAGACATCTTCACAGGAATATCGTGCTCATTGGCAGGCGGCTGCGGCATCACCTTGTCTTCGTGGATGATGCGTGGGTCGTATATTTTATAATTTATTCTCGCCGCCAAAGGCGCAAGACCAAGCGGTGTGCTTTCGTATTCACCCTGGGCATACGTATTAAAATCGATAATTCCTACAATAGGGTCTGCAAGCTTAAACTCATAAGGGTCAGTCGTAAAACCGCCTGTGTTCTGATAAAAACCTCTCGCTATTGAGTCGGATTCCTGCTCAATTGAGATCACTGCATAATTGGTCGGCACGTTTACAGCCACGTCATACCAAGCCGCACTCCATGAACCGTTCGGAAGGCCCACTATCTGGTCTGAAACATTGAAAAGCTCAGGGCTGCCTGTGCCCGCAACAGCCCAAAAAGAATAACTCACATAATAGAAACGCTTGGCTGCTCTGTCGGACGGAAAGAAAATCTTGAAAGTCGATCCGTTCAGGGCGTAGTCTACCTTATACTGCCCGGCCTTAGACACGCTATTGATTGCCACCCGAGTTAGATCTCTGCCTTTGACATCGATGCCATTGGCTTCAATGGGGCCGAATGCGAGCGCATAGCGCGAGGTTCTTTGTCCTCCAAAAACACACAAGGCCGGCATTAGTGTAAACTCACCATTTATCTGCCGAAAATTCAGCGCATTGCCGCGTCTGTAGACAGTTACATCCTGGCCGTTTACCTGCTCTGTGGCGGCATACCAACCTTTGAAAGGCAAGTTGGGGTTCTCGTCACTCATCACAACTCCCGCCTCGTTGATGGCAACTATGCTATCAGGCAGGTTGGCGGACATTGTCTTCCAGCACTCAAGTTCCTGCTGCGCCAGACGTGTGGCGATGGTCTGGCTCTCGCCAGCTTTCACTATGCGGAAACCCGTGGGGAACATCTGGATCAGTGTCATGATCCCGATGAGCAGAACCACCATAACCACGAGGATCTCCACCAGCGAGGTTCCTCTTTTGCCTTTCCAGATATTGTGCATATACATCCTGATTTACCGTCGATTAGTTGTTCTTCTCGATGGTACGACTTATCTTGCATGCTAAATGTTCCACTAAAGCACGCAGGCTATAATATAATGCAAAATGTTGGGACTGGATTTCTCCCGTCCCAACGATATTTGTATTCATTGAAATTGCGGCAGCTTACTATTGAGGCTTAGTTCGCCACCTGCTGATCTCTACCACAGACGCCTGCATCTGAGCACATCTGCCTGAGAGGAATAGCACAATCGCCTTACCCTTATACAGCCCTCCGGAGCGCGATTCATGGAAAGAGCACCATGTAACAACAGTGTCATCCGGCGGATTTCTGAACTTGAGCTGGCGCATGTAGTCTTGGGGGGCCGTTCCGCCATTAGAAGGGACACGTGAGTCCATCTTGGACAAATTAGAGGTCGGCCACCAATCATAGCAATAATGCTGCTCGTATGTGCCGGCGTACACGTAGCCATCATACGAACTGTAAGTATAAACCCTCTGGGGAGTGCCTCCAACGTCCTGATCCGCTGGTGCGTTCTCATCATCAAAACTAGACGAGGGACACAAAAACACCTTAGCGCCGCCCTTCACATACTCACCATAGAGACCGCCATCGCTCTTCGCGGCGCTGAAAGGCTGACCCGTTATATAAGGCACAAGCGCTCCAGGATACTTATGATTATCCATCTTGAACATAGACAGCGCGTTGGAAATCTGCTGCAAGTTCGTCATACAATTGGTCTGTCTTGCTCTTTCTCTGACCGAACTCATAACCGGGAAAATGATTGCAGCCAAAATCGCAATAATTCCGATTACAGTCAAAAGCTCGATCAGCGAGAAACCGCTCTTACGTGAATACTTTTTCATAACGAATACCTCCGCGAGGATCAGCTAATTAATCCTACTAATTATTTTGGCGACAGAAACGGCCAATTTGTTCCCTGCAAGCGGCTTCGGCATCAGGATACCGAAGCAACTAATTTGTTCCCTGCAAGCGGCTTCGGCATCAGGATACCGAAGCAACTAATTTGTTCCCTGGCAAGCGGCTTCGGCATCAGGATACCGAAGCAACTAACTATCAAAACTACACAAACCCAGCATGCTGAGCTCCGTCGAAGCATCGGCTATAACTAACCGCACCCTTCGACACAGCTCAGGATGCTACATTATGGCTCAGGATGCTGTAGTGTGCATATATCATCCGCACAACCTACCCCAGTATAATAAGCCTGGACCACACATCCCAAAGCCGTGTGAGCTGCGGGTAAAGCAGCATCACCACGATAGCGCCCGTGACCATATACGGCCCGAACGGTATTTCGGTTCGCCAGGGAATACCTTTTTTCTCCGAGCGCGCTTTCAATATAAGAATCACAACCCCTATCACCGCCCCCAGCACAACCGCCAGGAAAAATGATATCACAGCCAACTGCGCGCCCAAAACAGCGCCAATCGCAGCCGCAAGATTTATGTCCCCTCCGCCGAGCGCGCCGCCGTATTCCTCTTCATCCACCAAATCCTTTGGCTTAAAGAGAAAATAGCCGATATAAGCGATCAAGTAGAATATACCCGCGCACATAACCATACCGGCAATACTCGGCAGCATCGGCAGCGACGACCCAGAGGCCGTCGGGATAGATAACAACTTCGCATCGCCCGCTATGATATGGGCGACATCCTTGCCCAATCCCAAAATAAGACCGAAGATCACCACCTGGTCGGGGATGATCATCTGGTCGACATCCACAAAAAACGCCACCAGCATCGCCGAGATAAAAAGCACATACACATAGAAATCAATCGCAAAGCCGTATCGCAGATAAGTTGCCAAAAATAGCAGCCCAGTGATCAATTCTACCGTGAAATATCGCCAACTGATCGGCGTTCCGCAATACCTGCATTTCCTGCCCAAAAACAGGAAGCTGAATAGCGGTACCAGGTCTAAACTCTTGAGCTTTTTATCGCACTTGGGACAATGACTCGGCGGCTGCACTATAGACTGCTCAGCCGGTATTCTGAAAATGCAAACATTCAGAAAGCTTCCGACCACCGTCCCGTATACGAAAGAAATTATACTTCCAAGCCAAATTGGCATATACTACTGACCGCCAGACAGGTTCTGGATGACCGCGATAAGCGGCAAGAACAACGAAATAACGATAAATCCGACAATAAAACCCAATCCAATGATCATAACAGGCTCGATAGCCGCCGTAAGACTTGAGAGCGCCGCCTCCACTTCGTCTTCATAGAAGTCCGCAACCTTACTAAGCATCGGGTCAAGCGAGCCGGATTCCTCTCCGATCGAGATCATCTGCACGACCATCGGCGGGAACAGCTTACTCTTGCCCAACGGCTCCGCAATACGGTCGCCCTCTCTGATCCTTGCTCTCGCTTCAAGAAGCGCATCGCTGATAATATCATTGGAAACCGTTCCGGCAACCGTTTCCATCGCCTGCAAAATAGCAACACCGCTAGAGAGCAGCGTAGCAAGTGTCCTCGCGAACCT
This sequence comes from Armatimonadota bacterium, assembly GCA_026392045.1. Lineage (GTDB taxonomy): Bacteria > Armatimonadota > UBA5829 > UBA5829 > UBA5829 > JAMCYN01. The sequence continues at coordinate 8,787 of JAPLCU010000134.1, read as the reverse complement.
TGCAATGGCAACTTTATGGTTAAGCTTGCCGAAAACCGGAGCTTTCAGCTTCCAAGTATCAAGCGCGCGCCGTCCGGCTTTAGTCGCCGCCATCAACCTGATTGCAACCGAAAAGGCTACAAAACCCAAGATTGCAAAATACCACTTGGCCACTAAGAAGTCACTAGTAGCTTTCAATATAGCGGTCGGCACCGGCAGTTCCTTGATCCCGAGGTCAACGAACATGCCCATAAACTTAGGCAGAATGACGATCATCAGGAAGAAGATCATCATGGTGGCAAAAGCCAGGATCATAACCGGATATGTCATAGCCGCTTTGACCTTGCGCCGGAGTTCAACGTCCTTCTCAAGGAACTGCGACAACCTCTGCAAGCTCTCTTCCAGAGCGCCGCCGATTTCACCGGCGTTTACAAGACCAAGGAAAAGCCTGTCGAAAATCTGCGGGTATTTCTCGAGGGCTTTGGTGAGCGTCTGACCACCTTCAACCGAGTTCTGAACATCAGCCAGAATCGCTTTCAGTTTAGGGTTCACAGCCTGCTCAGTGAGGACGTTCAAGCAGCGCACCAGGCTTACACCGGCATCGATCATCGTCGAGAACTGGCGGCACATAATTGACAGGTCAGTCTTCTTGACACCGCCAAAACCTCCGCCGATCTTTTTCTGTCCTGCGCCCTTGATCTGCTTGAGTTCGACTACGGTAAAGCCCTGCTCCGTTAGACGTTTACGAAGAATATCCTCGTTTTCCGCCTCAGACGCACCCGGTATCACTGAACCGGTGGCATCGCGTATCGTATATGAATAGTTAGGCATCGCTCATCCTCCTACAATCGTAGTCCGGAAGCTCCGCTCTGATAGCGGAGCCCCGGCGGAATCTGTCCACTACCGGAAATTTAAAGGTCCGCTCGTGCCCCCACGGGACAGGCTGACCATATTCTTAAACTCGTCAGGGTTCATAGCAACCCCAAGAGCATCATTGAACGCAATCAAGCCGCGCACATACAGTTCATAAAGATGCTGATCCATTGTCATCATACCGACATTCGCGCTTGTCTGAATTATCGAAGTAATCTGATGCGATTTTGCCTCGCGGATCAGATTTCTGATAGCCGATGTGGCTATCATCACTTCCATCGCACAAACGCGTCCGGTTTCACCCCGATTTAATCGGGGCAACAGCTGTTGGCATAGCACCGCCTCCAGGCTGTTCGAGAGCATCAATCTTATCTGCTCTTGCTGCGCTGATGGAAACGCGTCAACTATGCGATCCACCGTCTGCGCAGCGCTATTTGTGTGCAGTGTAGCAAGAACCAGATGGCCCGTCTCGGCCGCCGTGAGCGCCAATGAAATGGTCTCCAAATCTCTCATCTCACCCACAAGGATCACATCCGGGTCCTCGCGAAGCGCAGACCTCAGCGCAAGCGCAAATTCCTTGGTGTCCTGCCCCAGCTCGCGCTGGTTAATGACACTGCAGCAATGCTGATGAAGATACTCGATCGGATCCTCAATCGTGATCACATGCGCGCTGCGCTCATTATTGATCTGATTGATCATCGCAGCCAGGGTCGTCGATTTTCCGGAACCCGTGGGGCCTGTTACCAGAATCAAGCCCCTCGCATTTCTGGTAAGCTGCTCCAGCACTATAGGCAACCCAAGGCCCTGTATGGTCGGAATCTTCACAGGTATCAGCCGCAATGCCGCAGCAATCGCCCCTTTGTCCCTGTAAACATTCACGCGGAACCGAGACGAATTATATAGGGAATACGATGTATCCAGCTCCCAATGCTCTTCAAAACGCGCAATCTGAACATCGCTGAGTATATCGTATAACAACCTCTGAACCACATTGGCTTCCAGCTTAGGATAATTCAACTGCCGCAACTGACCATCAACGCGGATCACCGGCGGCACACCCACACATAAATGCAAGTCGGATGCGCCTCTTTCAACCATCGCCTGCAGCAGATCGTCAATATGCATCTCCTCAACAGGATCTGATGCATCGGTCTTTTCAGTTTTGGCATCACTCATGATCTATCCTTCGTACCCAATTCACGTCACGCTGCCTCCGGATAAAGTCTGCTAATCAGGCGGACTATGCTTCGCGGGCTCCCTTTTCGCCCCGAAGCACGCTTGAGAACCTCACCCTTCGGGACGAAAAACAGTCCCGAAGTATATCTTTGTGACTTTATCCGTGCCCTGCTAGGCTGCAAAGAGATAAAACTTCTACTTACTGGCCAGCCGTAAATACAACTCTCATGACCTCTTCAGGGGTCGTGATTCCAGCAAGAACTTTGTCCAAACCATCTTCTTTAAGCTCATGCATTCCATTAGCCTTGGCAGCTTCTCTCAGGTCAGCAAGAGGAGCGCGCCTTACCATAAGCTCGCGAATTTCGTCGTTGATTCTCATCATCTCGTAGATACCGATTCGGCCTTTGTAACCTGTAAACTTGCAGACTTCGCAGCCCTCGCCCTTATGAAGGGTGATCATCTCGTTGGGGTCTGCATTTCTAAAGCCAAAACGTCTGAGTTCGCTTGCCGGCACCTGATACGTAATCTTACACTTCTGACAAATCTTTCGGGCAAGTCTCTGCGCCAAACATGCGATAACCGTCGCCGAGATCAAATAAGGCTCCACGCCCATATCCACCAGGCGCACAACAGCGCTCGGAGCGTCATTGGTGTGAAGAGTGGAAAGAACAAGGTGACCTGTGAGCGACGCCTCAACAGCAATTTCAGCGGTTTCAAGGTCTCTCATTTCACCAACCATGATGATATCCGGGTCCTGTCTCAAGAAGCTCCTCATGGCGTTTGCGAAGGTCAGACCGGCTTTCTTGTGAACCTGTACCTGCGAAATACCGGAAAGCTGATATTCGACCGGGTCTTCAATGGTAATGATGTTCTTCTCAACGGAGTTCAATTTATGCAAAACCGAATAAAGTGTAGTGGTCTTTCCACTACCGGTAGGCCCTGTGGTAAGGAACATACCGTTAGGCTGGGCAGTGAGTTCTTCAATCTGAGACTGAACTTCAGACGAGAAACCCAACCTGTTCAAACCGATAAGAATGTTAGTCTTATCGAGAATTCTCATAACAATCTTTTCGCCATGCACCGTTGGTAGACAGGAAACGCGGAGGTCGTAGTCTTTATTATCCCATCTGATCGGAATACGGCCGTCCTGAGGAACACGCCGCTCGGCGATGTTCATATCGGACATAATCTTAAATCTTGAAATTAGAGGCTTATCGATATACTTCGGCAGGGGCATGACTTCGTGCAAAACACCGTCAATTCGATACCTTACCCTAACGCCGCGTCTATCCGGTTCCACGTGAATATCACTCGCTCCGTCAACAATAGCGCGCTGAACGATAGTGTAAGCAATTCGGATGATAGGGGCCTCTTCCGAGACCTTGGCCATGCTCTCCGTATCATCATCGGATATCTCTTCCCGAGCGCCAAAACCGGCGATTGCCTGCCTGAGTTCGGAGGAAAGATTTGCGCCTCCACCTGCTCCCATGCCCGGTATCTGAACGGCAGCATCTCCGCCGCCCATAGGCAGAACTTCAGTGCCGCTATCTCCGCTCTTATACATCCGATCTATGGCATTCATGACATCGTCTTCGGTAGCCAATGCCACCTTGATTAGTCCCGCGCCACTGGCAAGCCGCAAATCCTGCACCGCCACTGGGTCATTAGGATTTACAAAAGCCACCAGAAGATTATTACCTTGCTTACTGACGGGGATGACTTTATGCCTCTTAGCCAGATGCTCCGGCACAGAGTTAACAACAGCCGCGTCCAGCTTTTGAGAAGACAGATCGACGAACGGCATACCTAAGGTTCCCGCCCAAACCTCCGTTAAGGTCTTCACATCCACAAACCCGAGGTCTACGATGATCCGACCAATATCTCCGGGAGCCATGCGCTGAACATCCCGGGCTTCCGTAAGTTGTGCTTGAGTCAACTTGCCTTTTACGACAAGCGCCTCACCTAAATCTTTTCTTGCAATCGCCATTATCTCTGCTCCTCAGCAAAATCCAAATGAATACCCAGAAATTATAGCATATAGATGAGCCCTGCGGACAGGGCTCTGTTAATAATGACTTACGAATTCTGAATTGCAATGGAGAAAAAAGCCTCACACACACTCATAATTCATAATTCACCACTCATAATATGCTCTACGGATTTTGCCATAACTTCCACCGGCGCATTTTGACCGGTCCACATCTCAAAAGATACAGCCCCCTGGTGAATTAGCATTCCAAGGCCTGTCATCGCCTCCGCTCCATTCGCCCGAGCCTCTCTCACCAGCCGTGTCTCCAGCGGATTATACACCAGGTCATAAACTTTCAATCCGGCCCCGATCAATTCAGGAGAAATTGGAATGCCGTCAGAATGCGGATGCATCCCGACCGACGTTGTATTTACCAATAAATCCGCCCCGCGTATCTCCCGCTCGAGATCATCGCCCCCAAGCCCCACGGCCCTTGATTTATCAGCCCCAAACGCCGCTTTCAAGGCTTGGGCAAGCTCCATCGCCCTATCAAAAGTGCGATTGGCGATCACAACCTCGCATCCTGCGTCTCCCAAAGCATAGGCCACAGCCTTCGCCGATCCGCCCGCTCCAAGAATCACAACCTTGCCGCCAATCTTACCCCAGACAGCCTCCGCAGACCTCAAAAAACCCGCGCCATCGGTCGATTCGCCTCTCAAACGGCCACGCTCATTGATAACAGTGTTAACAGAACCTATCCGCCTCGCGTTCTCGCTGACTTCGTCAAGGAACTTGATTATGCGCTCCTTATGCGGGATTGTCACATTCACCCCCGCGATATCGAGAGCGCGAATACCATTCACAGCTTTCTCAAGGTTCTCAGGAAGAACATGAAAAGGCACATAAACGAAATCTAAACCCAAAGCCCTAATCGCCGCATTATGCATAACCGGCGAAAGGCTGTGCGAAACCGGGTGACCAAACACCCCCAAGACTCTCGTGCTGCCTGTTATATTCAACTATCTTCCTATACTTCTGACTTATTGCAATCAGACTTTGTTCCCTAACTTGCCCAATCTACGCAGGCGAAAAAGAATAATTCTCTCAATCACCCTGCTTACTTTGGTGCCTGCAAATTCCCTCGGATGCATTGGCTCAACCAGAATCGTATACATTCCGGCTCTGTTGCCTCCGAGCACATCCGTCATCACCTGGTCGCCAACCACCACCACATGCGCATTCTCGCAGCCCAGCATCTTCGCGGCCTTACTAAAGCCATGCGACCTCGGCTTCAGCGCCCCAGCCAACGCCGGAACATCAAGTTCTGCGGCAATTTTCATCATTCTACTCGGGTAATGCGTGTTGGAAACTATGCAAATCTTCATTCCCAACGCCTTAGCGCGCTCCACCCACTCTCTGGACGAAGCAGGCGCGCACGAGTCTTTCCACGGCAAAAGCGTGTTATCGAGATCAATCATCAGAGCCTCGTAACCGCTTGCTTTCAGCCCATCCAAATCTATATCGCTGATATTCTTAACACATAAATCAGGGCAAAATCTGTCTAAAAACGTTCCCATCTATTTGCCCCCGTTCTCTATCGCTCGTTTTGCCGCCAAATGCTGCGCATAAGTGCGCGAAAAAACGTGGCTGCCGTCGTTTCTTGCTACATAGAACAGATAATCTGCATTGGCCGGGTTCAAAACAGCCTTGATCGACGCCAAACCCGGGTTGCATATTGGCGCAGGCGGCAAACCGAAGCGCTTATAAGTATTATATGGCGAATCGACCAGGGTGTCTTTATAGTAGACCTTATTTTTATTATTGGCGCTTTCGCCCGGAATATAGCTCAAAGTGGCGCAAATCTCCAATCTCATGTGCTTATTGAGCCTGTTCCATAATACAGCCGCGATCACGGCCCTATCATTCGAGCGCTTCGCCTCGCGCTCAACCAGCGACGCCATCGTCAAGAGCTTATGAAGACCCTCGGCAAACTGATTCTTTCCCATTCCAAAATGCAGCTTGATAGTTCTCTCGATATCGGCTCTGCAGGAAGATATCACTTTTTTATCGAATGTATCCAGCATTATCTTTATGATGCTTTCGCAATCAGCGCCTCGAGCTACCAGATAGGTGTCCGGGAAAAGATACCCCTCAAGATTATCACCCTCTATAAAAGCATATTTCGCAACATCAACCCCGCCGCGAATCGCCAGCTCGGTAAAATCAGCGCTCTTAACGATCTGCTTCGATTCCAGCAAATCACCCACCTGCCGCGCGGTGAACCCCTCCGGCACAGTAACCCAGTTTTCAAGCGAATCGCCGGAAGTAAGGTGCGCAATGATGGCAGAAATACTCATTGCGCGGTTCAATTCATACACACCGGGCTTAAGCATCGCGCCTTTGCCGCTCAGCCTGCATGTCAGCTTGAACAAAAAAGGGCTGCGAATCAAATGCTTCTCACCCAGCGCCCCCGCAATCTCCCCAGCAGTCGAGCCTTTCTTAATAACGACCCTCACAGGCGTGCGGTCGCCCGAAACAGGCCGCGAAGCAATAATCAGCGCACAAGCCATAATAATCACCAAGCCCAACGCAGCCAATTTATACGTTTTGAGTTTTGAGTTCCATAGAGTCATAAGTAATAAGTAATAAGTAATAAGTAATAAGTAATAAGTAATAAGTCATAAGTAATAAGAGCCCGAAAGCTTTCGGGATGCCGTATCGCGTCCCGATTAAATCGGGACGAACAAAGATGGCCCTTCCCAATTCATAATTCATAATTTGCTGGCTAGGTGGTATCTTTATCCAGCAATGCAGAGATCATATCAATGAATGCTTCCGCACGATTCAACAAATCTCTCACTTCTTCGGGATCAAACGAGGAGACATCTTTATAGTCCCCCTCCTGGCGGAGTTCGAAAAGACTTCTATAACAGCTGGCCCATTTCTATAGGGAGTCGACCAGTCTTGATCCAGTATTTGTCAAACATCGAAATAACGCCGCTGTGCTTTGAAGAAGACATACTTTCGGTGAACAGCAACACTGACACTGTGTAGAAGCAAGCATAATACATGCGATTAATCGTGCCAATCAGATAGCCGTTATCAAACAGAAGCTTCGCCTCACCCAAAGAATCATTCGCTCTGGAAAGGCGATATTTCACATAGTCTCTGTTTCCCTGATTCATATCAATATCCCATCAATCTCAACATTTCTGCGGTAAGGGCTTATTGCCACCAATGGTGAGTTCCATTCATCCTCGGTGTAAAATATAATCGACATGACTACGTTATGTTGAAGTTCAAGATCATAAATGATGTTACGAATATTTGCCTTTTGCTCCCGTGTGATGGGGGTGTGCAGCAATATGAGAATATCATAGTCTGATTCCGGAGTCTGCTCGCCGCGCGCGACACTGCCATAAAGCATAAGTGTCGCGTCTGGTATACGACTCAACACAAGGCTTTTCAGGTCGGTCAGGAGTTGCCTGTCAACAGGCTCAATATTCTTGATTTCTTCGAGATGTATCATTGCAGCACGCTCCATGTGAAGTTCACCATTACGACTACCATTATAACAGGTTTTTTGGTCGTCCGAGAGTGATTTTAGTTATTCGGGAAACCCTTTTCCCGAAACACGCCCGGCTCATCGCATTCTGATTCCCTTCCCAATTCATAATTCATAATTCGCGATCTGCGAGATAACTAGATAGTATCACCATCGCCGCCGCCTGATCTATAATCTCACTTCGCTTAGATCGAGAGATATCCGCGCGCAGGAGCATTTCCTCGGCTTCGGCGGTGGAAAAGCGCTCGTCGACGGTCTCGACGGGTATCCTAAGCCGCTTCTCAAGCCGCTGCGTAAAATCTTTTACCTTGAGCGCCTGCGGGCCCATCTCGCCATCTGCGTTCAACGGCATCCCGACAACCACCACGGCCGCGTCCAACTCCGCAAGCAGCGTTTCCACCTCGCGCAAATCGGCCTTAATGCTGTTGGTTCGCCTGATGGTGCGAATGGGATTCACCGTGACATTCAGCTCATCGGAAGCCGCCACTCCGATTGTGGCATCACCAACATCGAGCGCAACTATTCTCGGCATTTATCCTCCCATTTACCCAGCAGCGAATATACAAGAACAAGAAACGTCATGCATACCATTATGCTTGCCATAACCAGCCCGGAATCGTTGAACATAAACGCAGCCACTGACCCGATCATTATGGCTTTGAGGCCTGTTACAATCGCTCTATCCGCCTTGAATTGGCTCATGACCTTGTCCTGAACGCCCCAAAACCAAAGAGCTAAGAACGGCGCAAATGAGGCAAACACCCAAAATGCGTGCTTGCCGGTAAGGTGCTTCAAGTTAAGCAAGACTTTCCGCGAAACTAAAGCAAAAACGTATTCCGCGCCCACCTTCTGAATGAGCCCGGTTGCTCTGCCTGCATGCGATGCGGCTGATCCTGCTATCTTATAATCGGCTAAAGCGAACGCAAACACCAGCGCCACAGCGGCAACCAAGACCAGCGCGACGTGTCTTAATCCGAAACTGCTCCGCTTCACACTAAACCATAATAGCCCGAATGTGACCGCAGTCGCAACAGCTGCGCCATAATTTGCGCCAAAAGAACCGATGCCAAATGTCACAACCAGCAATCCGCCCAGTATTGGAACGAGCTTCAATCTTAATCTCTGAGGAGCAAACAGGCAAAAACAAGCGGCCATGGATATGATGATCCCGGCATATTCGTTTCCAATGCCGTAAAACCGCATCGCCGTTATCTGATAAGCTCCC
>JAPLCU010000085.1 GCA_026392045.1 Armatimonadota bacterium | reverse complement strand
TTGGCCGATGCGATTGAGTTTTGCACTTACCGAAGGTGCTATAAATACCATTGCGGACCGGTTGGAGAAACGCCAGAGCGTTGCGTCACCTTTTCAGCTTGGTTTGCTGCGAATCAAACGAGCTGAGATAAGCTCGAAAGGCGTTGTTTGCCTTTGGACGGATATGAACCCCGGCGGGCGTTCGGGATTTGTCAAGACATCGGCGACCAAGGTTGATTCGCAATTTAACTTGTGGTCGAAATTCACATTAGATAAAGATTGGCAATTCATCTCAGAAGATTGATTAGCACTGGTCGGCTGCCGCGTGGGTACGCCCAAGTATACTACACAGGCTGATGTGAGCTTTGGGCATTCAATACTTATGACTAAAGAACTTACTCCCGGAAAACTTTATATAGTTGCGACGCCCATCGGCAACCTGGAAGACATCACGCTTAGGGCGCTTCGTGTGCTCAAAGAGGCGAATGTGATCGCGGCTGAGGATACTCGCGTTACCCGCAAGCTGTTGAGCCATTATGACATTCATACGCCAATGATCGCCTACCATCAGCACAGCAACGCGGGGCGGGCTGAAGAGCTTATGAATATGCTCAAGGATGGCAAGACAGTTGCGCTGGTTTCGGACGCAGGCACGCCCGGCATATCGGACCCCGGGCATGAGCTGATTACTTTGGCTATAATGGAGTCCTTGGCTGTGGAGATGATTCCCGGGGCTACGGCGGTGATCACGGCGCTGGTTGTTTCGGGCCTTCCTACCTCGCATTTTACATTCGATGGATTTCCGCCGCGCAAAGAAGGCGAGCGCAGTGCGTTCTTTAAGAGTCTCAAGCGTGAGGACCGCACCATCGTGCTCTACGAGTCCCCTCTAAGGCTTCTGAAGACTCTGCAGACGATGCTTAAGGAGATGGGTGACCGCCAGATAACAGTTGTTCGCGAAGCCACCAAGATGTTTGAAGAGGTTTTCAGAGGCCGCGTCTCTGAGGCAATAGAGCATTTCACCGAAAAGAAACCGCGAGGCGAGATTGTGGTGGTGATCAAAGGAGCATCAGCAGAAGAGGTAGAAGAAGCCACGCACCCGGAGATTAGCCTGGAAGATCGCCTGGCCTATTTGATGGCAAACGGCCTTTCGCAACGCGACGCCGTCCGACGATGTATGATCGAGTTCAAACTGCCAAAGCGGCAAGTCTACCCCACGGCGCTTAAGCTTAAGGACTCTCGGGCACATGAAGCCTGACATCGAACGGCTTCTTGGGAGTTTCCGGTGTCTTGTTCTTCTTTGGGCGGCTTCTGGAAACCCGACGATTGCCGCCGTTGGGAACCATCGCTGTTTCTGAGGTGGTTATGGTCGAGCAATCGCTGATTTGCGTGCCGGGGAAATAGTGCGCGAGGATTTTATCGTATGTCAGGTTGTGCGGAGGCAGCGCCAGCGCTTTTGCTCCGACCTGGCACAACCCGATTCCATGCCCCCATCCCTTACCCTTTATAAGCAATTCTTTGCTGGTAAGTGTCTCTATGGTAAAAAGTTCGCTTTTGAGCGTGGAAACTCCAAGTATCTTTCTTAATCTGCTTGAGGTGATAGTTGTTGATGCATTTTCACCTGTGATTTTTATCTCCAGCACCCAACCTGTTGAGCCTGTCTTGCTTACCATCATAGATTTGAGCCCTGAGGCTTCTTTAATACCCGCATCGCGCAACTTTTTTTCAAGCTCGGTAAATCTATAGGCCAGCTGCCAGATAATGTGAATTATATCATCCGGCTCGGTTACGGCACAGAGATATGGCGTGTTGCAGTCGGGATAGAGTTCGGCATAGTCGCGTGTGGCTCCGCCGCAATCATTAGAATATAGAATAGATGCGGGTTTGCCATCGAACATCAGAACCTGGCCGCAAGTATCCCGCACAGCCTTTGCGCAGTTTGGTTTTTCGGCGACAACTCCGATGTATGCCTGGCAATCGGTGCAGTCGCAGAGATCGAAGCCCTTGGAGGCATGTTTGCGCAGATTGGATAGCGCATAGGTGCGCGCCGCTATCGCTTGCGCTTTTAAGGACTCGGCGGGATAGCTGTTTGGCATTTCAGCGGGGAGCACGCCCAGGAGATAATCTTCCAGGCTGACGATGTTTATGACTCTCAGCGAGCGCGCATTGAAGTTGATCTCCAGGGTTTTTCTATATTTTCGGGTGAGTTTGTTTTCTGAGGTGACGCGCAATGTGTCGGCAGGGTCGCTGGGTGTGATAGTCAGCGAAGCGCCTGCGTCGATTGATTTGTTATCAAACTTGATTGTAATGCCTTTGCTGCCAGCCTCTAAGTCTATCGAGATTGGTTGTGCGGTGAGTAGATTATCCGAGGATCCGGTTTTGCCGACGCAGAGGCCGCTATCGGCGCTGATATTGATATTCGAGCCGCCGAACGCCGTGAGGCCTATTCTGACAGTCTGCGGCGATGCGCCAATAGCCGCCGCCGACACAGCGGCTGCGAGCATTATCAGAGCGAGTATTCTAATGAGGTGCGGTTTAGTGTTCATGGCATCCATTCCTATGCTCACAGCCTATCATGGCAATGCCGATATGTCAATGTTATCGAAATCCCTTCCGGGCTCTCCACTCCCAACTACGCCCTTCTCACCTCGGTATACGCTATCGGCCTTCTCACCGATGAAGGGTGAACTCCTGCTTTCATGGCCATGATCATACCCGCGGCCTCTATGTAGTTTTCCACGTAGATAAATTTCGGGTGTTCCGGAACGTTCAGGCAGCTTTTGTTCTCTCGCACAACGATTACAGCTATACCGGCATCCAGGCAAGCCTGATGCGGAGCGCCGAAGCATCCGTAAGGGGAAACCATGCAGTCGATTTCTTTATAACTCATTGCTTCGGTATCCTGATTACGACTTGCTTCGGTATCCTGATGCCGAAGAATACGGGGAGCCTTATGCAACCCCTTCAAGAGGCAGTGAATGAAGTTCTCGGTGATAATTTCCACGGCAATTCTCGGGTCCACAATCTCCTTGAATCCTGTCAGGGAATAATCCACTGGACCATGGGCACATGGCTTGTCCAGAGCTTCAGCAATGAATCTGGTAGCGATAGCCTCAACCCCGCCAACCGGGTTCACGCCCCCGTCGCGCCAATAAGTGGCCAAAGTATCATCGTCAATTGTAATTGGGGTGGCGATGCCCAGGGCATCAAACTCAAGGTTCTTTACCTGCTCCACTAGTTCTTGCCAGTGCAGCACATCTCCTGTGGCAACCCCATTTTCAATACGGGCTATAAGTTGTAGAGGCACTTTCAGCTCCAGGATTTCGGCGTCCAACCCCAAAGTTGTGCGGGCGGCGGAAACTGCATTTATCGATTGATAATCCGCCTTGTTTACAACCACAAGCACCTTGTTCGACCGAACTTTCTTCAGAAAAAGCTTTCCCTGCAGAAACTGGTCAAGATGGCTGCCTTCCACATAAAGACTATTTTCAGGCATCTCGTTAAGATCCGATGCATTCACCACATTAGGATGCAGAACAAGGGTCTCACAGCAAGCGCCCAGCAACCTGGCGGCAGCGTTAGCGTCCCCGCAGTGTCCTCCAATCTCACAACCGATACCCGTCGGAACAATCATAACTACATTCATACTTCGATCTCCTCATCTTGAACCGAGAATACCCATAAGATTTGGACAACCTCCTTGTTGCTTATTCTCAGCTTACTGAGTGTAATGTTCGACATGTGGCGCCTAATATCCTTCTATGGAAATCGCGGGAAATTCGGTGTTTCGCGACACCCCTTCACTTGTTTCGGGAAACCTTTTTCCCGAAACAACTAACGATACTCATATAAATTCGCCGCGGCTACTTGCCAAATCGTGATTTGCATGGTATTACTTAATAGAGGAACCCGCCGGCGACAAGCCGGTTTGTAAAAAAAGGAGAAGTTAACCATGAAACTGCTATTAGCGCCGATCTCTGCATTATTGACTGTTGTTGCCTGCTCGGGGGTGGAAGCGCAGGCCGTGCTGAGCAATAATCAGTTCACCGTGACGATAAACACCACTTCGGGCGGGATATCGTCTCTCAAGCTCAAGAACGATGTGTATGACACGGACTACATCTGGAGCGCCAAGATCATCGGGGATGTAACAACCAGATACCGCGTTGGCACAGGGGCGTGGACCACGGGCAATACGTCAGTCTCTTCCGACAATCGAACAATAGTCAACAACGCCCCCACCAAGGTGCAGTTCAACTATATAACCGATTCCACCAACGCAAGCGGCATCAAGAACTTCAGCCTCTATGAGACCTATGAAATCAAGGGCGATGCACTGATCTGGACCGTCCGGTTCAAGAACAGAAACACTTCGCAGACCATCGAACTCGGGACTTTGGGGCTTCCTCTGTTTTTCAATACCGACTACGATGCCGATCAAACAACCATCATGACCCAACGTGTCATCCGCCACAGCTTCATCTCGGGCGATGGCTCTTACATATTCTGCGGTAGGTCGAACGGCATCGGGCCGTATCTGGTGATGACGCCCGCGCAGGGCTCTCGTTTCGAGTATTTCACCGACTCAGGCAGCCCTTACGACTATACCGCATATATCCATTCCAATCAGAAGGCCAATCCAGCCGGCTACGTCGGAGGCGCGTGGCGACTTCCGATTACAAGCAAGATTCTGGCGAAATCCGGTAGCGTTGGTGATGAAGTCACTTACGCGTTCAAGTTCACCTGGGCAAACGACTACAATGCTGTCCGCCAGGCGATCGTAAGGGACGGGCTCATAGATGCACAAAGCGTGCCGGGGATGAGCGTGCCCCAGAATACTAATGTCCAGCTCTCGCTGACCACAAACCAGACCATCAATTCAATCACAGCCGAATACCCCGCCAGCACGACGATCACCGATGTTGGGCGCAAATACGGCAACGTATATATCTACAATGTGCAGTTCTCAAAGATCGGCGAGAACAAGCTTACCGTGGACTACGGCGCGGGCCGCAAGCTCTACCTGGAGTACTTCTGCATGCAGCCAGTGGAGACGCTCATCAAGAAACGCGCGACGTTCATCTCCACGAAGCAGCAGTGGAAAGACCCGGCCAAGTGGTACAACGGCCTGTTTTCGCTGTGGGACATGAAAAACCAGGTCCTCCAGAGCCCAGACAATCCCGGCGCTGGCATGATGGCATACTGCGTGGGCGGGTCGGATGACCCCAGCAACTGCAAGGGGCCGTATCTGGCGCTCAAGAACCTCACGTTCCCCGTGCAGAGTGAGATCGACGCCGTGGACTATCACCTGCAGAACTTCGTCTGGGGCGGCCTGCAGAGAACGAATGCCGAAACTCCTTACCCGTATGGGGTTTATGGCACCGACAACTGGTATGTCAACCGCAACGCCGGTAATTACCGTCTGGCGCGAATATACGACTATCCCGCAATGATTGCTATGTACTACAATATGTACAAGATCGCGAAGACCTACCCCACGATGCCGAAATACCTGACGGCAAGCGGGTATCTTGATCGAGCATTCGGCACTGCGCAGGCCTTCTTCACGGTCCCCCTGGCTATCTGGGGCTGGGCATCGTATACACTTGGCTTGTACAACGAGCAATGCATTCCCGATCTGGTAGTTGCCCTTTACGCCGAAGGACGCACCGCCGATGCCAACTGGCTCAAGAACGAGTGGGAAAAGAAGGTGAAATACTTCATCTATGACGACCCCTGGCCTTATGGCTCAGAGTATTCGTTCGACTCCACAGCTTATGAGACTTCTCAACTCCTCGCCAGATATGGCGTGGAAAACGCAATGCAGCCCGATACCAACCTCTGGCAGGACCCCGGCTCGGGATTCTGGTATTCGCATCCCAAAGTCACCAAGGCCGCCGCGCGGGACTTCATGGAAAAGCAGATGTCCGCAAACATAGCCGACAGGGGCTGGCTGGAACCCTGCTACTACCAATTGGGCAGCGACATCAGGGGCTGCAGCAACGCACTCTATATTATGACCTATATGTCGCAGATGGGCGGGACAGGCGTGCTGGACTACGCTCTATACTATTCGACCGACCCCGCAACATACCTTCGCGTGGGTTACGCCTCTTACATGTCCTGCTGGGCGCTGATCAACGCTGGCGATACCACATCCAACTATGGCTACTGGTTCCCTGGTGTAGGCAACGATGGCGCAGCAGCGTGGGCCTACGAACCTCTGCAGACGGGCAAAAGTTGGTGTAATGGCACCGTCATAGGCAGGTGGGGATGGAACTATGACGGTGAGATCGACCACGGGTTCATGGGCGGTCTGAGGTCGGCGGCAACCATTGTCTCCAGCGACCCCATCTTTGGCCTTATGGCCTACGGAGGCACGATCAGCCAGGTCGGATCGACCATCACAGTCACACCAAAAGATGGTCTGCGGCAGCGATTCCACATGACGAACGTGTCGCCCGGCTTCCACATGGAACTGAACCGAGACAGTTTTATGAGCATCAATGCGACGACATCGACCGACAATTCTGTGACCTCATTCAGCTTTACCGTGGAAAAGCTGACTTATGAGGCCCACACGACCGATCTGAGCGTGCAGGGCCTACCTGTGGGTGACTACAATGTGCTCGTAGGCTCGACTCCCTCAACATTCACCATGGGCAATGGGGTCAACGTGATACATCTATCGCTGCCGATGGGCGCGTCATCCAGCGTCAGCATATCCCTTACCGCGCTCGTGCACGGGACGATCAGAAACACAAGCAGCAATCCCATCCCAAATGCCGTGGTGCAGATTGGCGGTTACGGCGGACCGGCAGCGATCACCGATGTGAATGGCGCTTACTCGGTGCACATTCCCGCCACCGGCAACCAGACACTGTATGCTGATGCTCTGGGTTATGGAGCCTATTACAGTGTTATTACTATTCCAGCCCACGGCGGAGTGCTGCGCGATATAACCCTGAGCTCTGCAGTCGAGACCGGCGTCATTGCCAACGGCGATTTTGAGACGGCTGGCGGAGGAGGAGGGGGGAGCGCCAGCGGATGGCAGTGGGTGCACACGATAGACCCGACCGGTGTCGATTTCCTGGGCATCGCCTGGCCGGCAATGAACTCGAACATGTATGCCGGGACTCGTTCAACAGGCGACAATCAGACTCCGGGCGGATTGGCTTGTGGCATTCTGCAAGTTGGAACCCCGCTTTCAACTCCCGGCGCGGTGAACGAATCAACCATCCCCGCTTGGGGTACTACTACCAGCCTGACCGTCACCACCGTTACGGTGCCGGGCGTATCTTGGACCACGAATCAATGGGCGGGCTACGACCTAATTCTTCAAACAGGCACGACAAAGAAGCGATATTCGATAGCGAGCAACACAGCGAACGTGATCACTATCTCATCCGGCAGCATAACGGGCGATGGTTTCACGGCTGGCTGCGGCTATGAAGTCTGCAAGTTGAACCGCGAATACTGGTATCCCGGGTGGCTCAGCCAGACCATCGCGGTGGAGGCAGGCTGCCTGTATAACTTCTATTTCAAGGGCAAATTAAGTGGGCCCACGGGCGCGTTCTGGAAGCTCAGATGGCTTGATGCGAACTATAACGAGCTGTCTGGCTGGGTGGACTCGCGCGCGGATGCCACGTGGCCGAACTCCCCGACCTGGCAGCAGTATTTGACGGGCATGTATTGGAACGACGGTTCCTGGCATATAAACATCCCCATGCTCCAGATGGCTCCGCCGACGGGCACAAAGTACGTAGAGATCGCGTTCGGGTTCACCGACGACTCCGTGCAATCCAGGACCGGCACGATCCTGGTTGACGACGTTGTGGTGGACAAGGTCCAGTCTGCGTCCGTGGCAAGCACGAAGTCAGCCAACATAGGCGATTTCGTGATGCTGCAGGCGAAGACAGTTACCCTGGCTCCCAAAGACGATGGCGAAGCCCGCACCACGAACTACTTCTACGTCGAGGAAGCCAACCGATCCTGCGGCTTGCGTGTGGAAGACGGCTTGATTGGCCAGGACGGGGTCAGCGAGGGCCAGACGGTATCATTGAGCGGATTCATGAGAATGAACGACGCTGGCGAACGCTATATCGAGCTGAGTTCGCTCCCGTCAGGAAGCGAGGGTTGGGAAGTTGCTCCTCTTGCGGCTAATAGCAAATCTGTTTTGAATGACAATTTGCTGGTTGGTGAATTGGTAAAAATGGCTGGCAAGGTGAAGACTGTCGATACGGACGGTCTCGGGTTTACCGTGTCCGACGGCTATGCGCAGAACGGAGAGGAGACCGCTGTCAAGGTGTTAGTCGAGAGCGGCGAGCCAATAACCAATATCGAAGCTGATGACTATGTTATCGTTACGGGTGTCGTAAGCAAAGAGGACTTGGCAACGCGTGTAATACTCCTGAGGGAACTGACCAAGATCGTGATGCCCGGCCCTCCCCCTCCTCCGCCTGTCATCTTCGCTCGCTATAAATTCGATGAGACCAGCGGCACGGTCGCGTCCGATTTCACGGGCAACGGCTGGAATGGCACGCTTGTCAACGGCCCGACCTGGGTAGCCGGTAAATATGGCAATGCGGTGAATCTGGACGGTTCAAATGACTATATCAATCTGCCCACAGGTATTATGAGCACCATCGACTTGTGCACGCTTACCATGTGGGTCAAGCTGGACGCGAACAACACGTGGAACCGGGTCTTCGACTTTGGAAGTGGAACCGGCGTAAACATGTTCCTGACACCGAAATGCAGCTCAGGCGCAATCCGTTTTTCGATAAAGGTCGGCGGAGGCGAGCAGCAGGTCAACACCAGTTCAACCATGCCCACCGACAGTTGGCAGCACATAGCCATCACGCTGTCCGGGCCTATAGGCATTATGTATCTGAACGGCGTGGAAGTCGGAAGGAACATCAATATGACGTACAAGCCGTCCAGCATGGGCAATACCACTCAGAACTGGTTGGGTAGGTCGCAGTATTCAGATCCATACTACGATGGCTTGATCGATGACTTCAGAATCTACAACGGGGCGTTATCGGCTGATCAGATTACGCAAGTGTATAATAACACACTGTAGCGCCGGGGCTGCCACATGTTGTGTCATTACGAGGATGAATGGCGTGGAAGCTCCGATGGGAGAGACTGTTGGGGCAGATGACCGCAAGGTGTGGCGTGTTTCTATCATGGCTTCGGGTGCAGGTGGGCGTGGTATTAATGCAGATGGATCGGTTTCCTTAGATCTTTTGCCCGGGAAATATGATCTGGAGATTACTGTCCGCAATGAAAACGGAACGTATCAACAGCCGATTCAAGTGCAAGAAGGCTGCGCGCTCGAAGAGAATAAGACTCAGACACTGGAAATCAAGTAGAATGCAGAAACGGGCAGGATCAGCGATCCTGCCCGCATAGAAAACACGCAGCGAGCCCGTCATTCCGAACGAAGTGAGGAATCTGCTTTTTGCCCAACGTTCATTCAAAGCAGATCCCTCGACTGCGCTCGGGATGACGTATTTGTTATCTTTGATATTAATTCAACTGCCCATTGTATAACTTGGTTATATCATCGGCAGTCAATGCGCTCGAATAGATGCGGAAATCATCTACCAGGCCGTCCAAATATGGGTCGCCGTATTGAGATTTGCCGATGTAGTTATTGTTGGTGTTTCCAAGGCTCGATGGCTTCAGAGACATTCCCGTGTTTCTGCCCACTTCCACCCCGTTGACATACATTATGCCTGTGGTTCCTGCCAGAGTCACAGCTACGTGCTGCCAGGTTTCGGTAGGCAGAGCGGCGCCATTGATTTGCTGCTCGCCGCCGCTGCCGCTAATTGTGATGGCGTAGCGGATTGTATTTGAGCTGCTTTTTGGTGTCAGGAACATATTTACACCCGTGCCGGTTCCAAAGTCGAATATTCTGCACCAGTTGCCTATGGTATCGAGCTTGACCCATGTCGCGATTGTGAAGCTGCTGATCGTGCTCATAATACCGGAAGGCAGGGTTACATAGTCATTACTGCCGTCCAAGTTTACGGCGTTGCCATACTTTCCGGCAAGCCAGGTCGGGCCATTGACTAGCGTTGCGTTCCGGCCGCTGCCGGTGGCATCAGCGGCCACAGTGCCGCTGGTTTCATTGAACAAGTATTGGGTGAATAGGCCAAGATCTCGGGGAAACAGTTTATTCAACGTGCGCAGAAGGATGACACGCACCGAGTTCGGAGATACGCCTTCCAGGCTTATTACCCCGTCTACCGAGACAATATTTCCTGCGGCGATGTTATTTGCGGGTATGCCGCTCCCAATAACTACCTTAACGGTGGCCTCGGTTCCGGCTTTTGCGAAACCATCAGTCATAGTGAAAGAAAGATGGTCTGCCGCCACAGTTTTCACTTTGCCTGCTAATCTGATCAGCTTGGCCGGGGCGTTCAAGTCCGCAGTTATTGATTTCGTGTTCATGCCCAATGCGCTGATGGGTATTCCCGCGTTGGAGGTCGGCGCTATATTGAGTTGAATGAAATGCTCTCCTGCGGTGTTAGTGCTGAGTATTCCATCGATGGATGTAAAATCGCCTTCCATCACATTATCGTAACCCGCTATAGAGCCCTCGACCCTAATCCCCATTGACCTATTAAAGTCTTCGATGTAGAAGTAGTTGGTCGATCTCTGGCCGGAACCGCCTCTGGGCGCGAGAACAACTGCCTTGGCCCCGAAGCTCACGCTGTCACCATCGTTTTTGTTCTTGAGCGAACTTATTGGCAAATCAGCAGATTCTGTGTAAAGCTTCCAGAACAGATTATAACGCTGGTCAAAGAGCTTGTAGAACGGTATCAGGGTGACGTCCTTCGGCGTGCCCACACCCTGGGTTTTGAATGTCATTTGCTGGCCGCTAACTGGTTGAATCCAATCTGTGGGGTTGCTGCTTGTCGCAAAAAGCCTCGGCACCACGATATCGCTGAATCCGCCGCCCCACTGCAAATCTGGCGTGAAATTGTCGGTTCCAAGCGCTCCCGCGAGAAGAACCGGGCCATACATGAATGCCACCATCGAATTATCGTCCGGGAACCTTTCCATGCGCAGGTTCATCGGCAGCGCGACGTGAATCGTGTCGCCATCGTTCCAAGTTCGGTTGATCTCCACAAAGCTGCTTGGAGTTGCAGTTACCTGAACAATCTGTCCGTTAACTTTGAACTCGACCCCGCTGGTCGCCCAGAAAGGAACTCTTATCCGAATACCCATGCTCACGGGGTTGGCGGATTGAATGGTGATCGTCGTGCCTTGTTCTTGGGGGAACTGTGTGTCCTGCCTGATTGTGACGCCCTTTTGCGTCCATTCGACTGTTGACGCTATAAATAGATTGACCCAGATGTTGTTAGCATCGTGGAAATAGATGCTCTCGCCGTAGCGGGCGTGGTCTTCAAAGCCCGTGCCGGTGCAGCACCACATGTTGTTCTCGGGCGTGCCAAACTTCTTCCAGTGGCCTCCGGTGAATGAGGTATAATAGCTGTTCATTCCCGCATATTGCGGCAGCGCGCTGCCTGCATATTGGAAGGTCAGAATATGATTGAGCAATGTGCGCTCGCAGTAGTCTCCCAATGTGGCGTTCGCATACCAGGAGAACACATGATTGGTGAGCTTGAGCATATTATAAGAGCAGCAGGATTCCTCGGACGAATCTCCCAGCTCGGTCGATAATTTGTATGGAGCCTGCCAGTATTCGCCATTACTTGTGCCGCCCGTGGGGTAGCAGTGGGCGTCGGTGCAGATATCCCAGAAATTGGATGCTATGCTCTCAAAACGCTCCTCTTGGGTGAGCTCGAAAATCCGTGCGGACGCAATCGCCTGCGGGATGTGGGTGTTGGAGTGGATGCCGGGCAAAATATCCGTGCCTTGCGCGAGCGGGTCTGTGAACCAGGTCTTGTCGAACCTCTTAGCGAGAGCCAGGTGATCCGGGTTTCCAGTAACGCCATATAGATTGGCGAGAGTCTCTCCCACGCCGCCGAATTCAGTGTTGAGCATGCTCTGCATCTGAGAACTGCTGAGCTTGTCGCACCTGGTTTTGCACCATGCGGCCATATTGGATAGCACGGTGAGCGCCTGCTGGTTGCCGCAATAAAGGTATGCGTCTAAAAGCCCCGCCATTACCTTGTGAAGGGTGTAATACGGCGCCCAAACCCCCTGCCCGGTCTCAACCCTGTCTATAAACGATTCAGGATACGCGGAGAGATATCCTGTGTTGTAGCCCTGGCTGGGCATTGCCGTCTGACACTTTGCGAATTCCGCAACCATATAATCCGCGCGAGTCTTAAGCTCCGCATTGCCGGTGCTGGCATACATCAGGGCCAATGCCGACAAATAATGCCCTCCGGCATGCCCGCGCAGTTCGCTGGTCTCGATTTCCCAGCCGCCGTAAGCGGAAGATGGCGCGGCCAGACCGGCGGTCTGCCGAAACATATGCAGGAACCGATCCGGCTCCAGGTAAAGCAGATTTGCGGTATCGCGGTTTTCAGCGTCCTTGAAAATACCCGGCAGAAGTTGCACTTTGCTGAGATCAAATGTCTGCGCTGCGAACGCTCCGACGTAAGTGAGGGCAAAATCTATTGCCGTAATATTGCTGGTGGTGAGGGTGACGGCGGTGTCGGGCGTTGGTTTTGGCGTATAGCCGGTTTTCTTTGCCGCGATGTAGTAGGTTCCAGATTTTTCGGTGAAAGAGTAAGAGCCATCTGCTGCGGTCGTTGTTGTTTCGATTGGGCTGACGGTTGCATTAGCCGATTTTTTCAGGCAAACGGTCGCACCAGCGAGGGCGCTTCCGCCCGCTCGGACCGTGCCTGACATCTTGTATGTAATAATGCCTGCAAGGGTTGAGATATCCCCTGCAGTCAGGGATTCTCCATAGACCTTTAGCGACGATATGGAGCCGCTGAAAGGCATCGCTTTGGTCGCGCCTGCTGCGTCTGTGTAAGATGTGCCCAGGAATATGGGCTGGCTGGAAAATATGTTCAGAGTTCTTGCGGCTGAGTTGTTGAGCACGCCGTCCACGTATACTTTTTCGGTGACGGCATCGTAGGTGACGGCTATATGGTGCCAAACCCCCGCCGATGGCGCATTACCCGTGAGATTTGCGAAACCCAGATCAGCGGCATAATGAGTGACTGCGCCCCAACCGGTGGAGTTTCCGTAGTTGAACTGCGCGCAGCGATTGGCGGTTCCTCTTTGCGCCCATGTCAGGTATGCTTCCTCGCTTGCGATGGATGAGTTATAAAGCCATGCGGCTGCGGTGAATGCGTGGCTGCCGGTGATTGATGCTGGGGCGGTAAATGAAGCTTTCATCCGATTCGACCCGGTGAATGTAACGCACCTTCGGCCTGCAATGTCCTGCACCTGGACGGTGGTTCCATCATTGCTGAAACTTCCGGCGGCGGACCCGGTGTTGGCCCATGTGGTGAGAGTCCCAAGGGTCAGCCCACTCGCATTCAGATCAATGACAGGCGTACCAACGGCGTAAGCTTGGCAACAAGAAAAGAGAAGAAGAGCAACAAGGCAGAACAGATAAGATGCACGCATAATTAAATCCCCCTTTGATACAATCGAGATATGGCGGCTAGTTGCTTCGGTATCCTGATGCCGAAGTCAGCTAAAGACACTCGTTGCTTCGGTATCCTGATGCCGAAGTCAGCTAAAGACACTCGTAGCGTTGCTTCGGTATCCTGATGCCGAAGTCAGCTAAAGACACTCGTAGTATATCATGAGAATCAGGTTTTTGGGGGGAAATTTGAAATATATCTTGCCCAGGGGGCCGGAGACCCCATGAGATCATGTCATTCATTATAGGATACTGAGACTGCACTTCGCCATCCTGAATAGGATACTGAGGCTGCACTTCGCCATCCTGAGGCTGCACTTCGCCATCCTGAGGCTCTCGAAGGATGAGCAGCATGCCAACCCCAAGCTTAATCTTCTTCAATCGCCTCGAAGAACACTATTCGCTTGAACTCTTCGTAGCGGCCATCAATTTCCTTGATGGTGAGTTTCTTGAAGCGATTGAGGCTGAAATCTTGCACGTTATAGGAAGCCATGGTGCTGCCGTAGACTACTGCCCTGCGGATGCTTGCATCGTTAAGCTCGCCAGCGCTTGCGATATAGCCCATGAACCCGCCCGCGAAGCTGTCACCTGCGCCTGTGGGGTCTACGACTGCATCCAGCGGATAAGGCGCGGCAGCAAAGCATGTGCTTTCATTGCAATATAGAATCGCGCCATGCTCGCCTTTCTTGAGCACAACATACTTCGGCCCGATCTCATGAATCCTGGCGGCGGCGCGGGTGAGGTTGATCTCGCCGGTAAGCTGACGTGCCTCGGCGTCGTTTATGAAAACAATGTCCACGCGCTTCAAGACTTCCACTAAGGCATCTCGCTTAATGCTGATCCAGAGGTTCATTGTGTCGCATGCGGTCAGCTTCGGGCTTTTTACCTGGTCCAGAACGTGCAGTTGCAGATCAGGGTCGATGTTCGCCAGAAAGACAAACTCAGATGAAGCGTAATCTCCCGGAAGCTTTGGGCTGAAGCTCTCGAAAACGTTAAGCTCGGTGGCGAGGGTATTGGCCTGGTTCATATCGCCTTTGTATGAACCCGCCCAGTGGAAAGTCTTTCCGCCCTTTACCACCTGAATGCCGCGAGTGTCGATCTTGCGGCTCGCGAGGAAATCCAGATGCTCCTGCGGGAAATCATCGCCAACAACGCCCACCATCCGCACAGGGCTGAAGAAGCTCGCAGCAACCGCCGAATAAACCGCCGCGCCGCCCAGCGCCCGCTCGACCTTGCCCGAAGGCGTTTCAACCGTATCAAAAGCAACGCTGCCAACTATTAGAACGTGATTTTTTGAGTTCAAAGTTCTCTCCTTAAGAGTCGAAAATAGGCCGATGGCTTGATAGTCTGATAGAAGGGAAGTGTTAGTTGCTTCGGATGCATGCAACCGTAGACGCGACCGCAGGTCGCGAATCCCTTCCCAACACCCATCACCTAACACCCAACACCTTTTCCTTCACCACCATCAATAGAAACTTCGGCAAAATAGCCACTTTCTTGATCTTGCTGGGGTCCTGGCATAGGCGATATATCCATTCCAGACCATGGTTTTGCATCCAGACCGGCGCGCGCTTTATCTTGCCCGAGAAGATGTCCATAGAACCGCCGACGCCCATAGCCACGCACACGCCAAGCTCATTTAGATGCTTCTTAATCCACTTTTCCTGCCTGGGAATGCCCATTCCGGCTAGCAGGACTCCTGCGCCGGATTCACGCACCAGCGTGACTATTTCGGCATCCTGATCAGGCTTGAAATATCCATGCTGAGTCCCCGCTACGCGCATTCCAGGAAATTGCTTTTGGAGGTTTTCAGCAGCAGCCTCGGCAATGCCGGGTTCGGAGCCAAGAAAGAAGACCGAAAACCCCATCTCTGCGCTCATTGCGCACATCTTTCGGCAGATATCCACCCCGCTCACGCGCTCAACCAGCGGCGTGCCCAAAATCTTGGCGCCTTTGATAAGCCCAGACCCATCGGGCGTCACCAAATCGGCTGCATTCACAATTTCTTTAAGCTCAGAATCACTCTGCGCCATTGCGATCATAGACGCATCCGCAGTCACAATCATATGTGGCTTGCCGCTCGCAATAAAGCCGCGAATGGCCTCAATCGTCATAGCCATCGTCACCCGATGCACCTTAACGCCCAAAAGGCTGATGCTGGGAACGCCATCAGGAATCATTTTTGGATGCACCTGCTGTTTTTGAGCCGCTATTGAACTCAACCAGCTTCTCCCAGTCTATTGAGCCATCAGGAGTGGAGAACTTATCAAGAAACTCTTTCGTAAATCGATTTGATGCTTTGCTCCATTCCTCTTCGTACGAATCGCGATGAGCTTCAGGAAGTTTGTCCATTAGCCTAATGAGTTTGAGATAGAAGTCAGGATCACCAGTCAGTTCTTGCCAAAACTCCTGACCGGAACTAGTAGCGTATGGGATCAAGTTGTCTAGCGCTTGACCGGTAAATCCTAGCATTAGAGGCGCAAAAATCAAGCTTGACGAATTTCTTCCTTCAATTATCTCAAAAAAATGCTGCATCCATTTGTCTATCAGTTCTTGTGCAGGCAATTGCGTTTCCAAAAGGAGAACGTATGGATCAATTAAGCTTAATAGGTCGCGCAAGCCAATCTGCCCTAATCTCTCTATGCGGCTTTTGTAAAATTGCTCAATACAAGAGTCAAGTTGCTCTTTAAGGGAACGTTCGTTCTTCATTCTGCCAGGCGGAACAATTCTTGACACAGCCTCCGGCACCTCAAGCGCTAATCTGTCTAGGCCTTTTTGTGTTATTCGCCAAATGCCACGCTGTGAACCATCAATTTGCTCTTGTTTTACAAGGTTGTGCCTTACCCACTGTAATTCATATATCCACTTCGGACGTGCATGAGTAATATCATATTCGTTATCTAGGATGCTAATCCCTACTTTGTGCGCAACTAGCATATATAGAGGTACGTCGGGTACAACAGACCCGCCCATCTCTGCCAAGCTTGCAAGAAGAGGTAATTCCAAGGCTTTTCTAGTGACGCGTTTCTTCACTAATGTCATATGTGTCTCATTCCTCGCAGGTTATCTGATAAACCTTATAGATCAAGGCTAATATTGACTGCAAATTGGCTCAGCGGGAGCTTCGCCCTCCCTTCTGTAACCTGTTCCCTGTTCCCTATAACCTGTCCCTTCAGCTTCCCCCGTTTCGACGAATCGGGTCTACAATCACTCCATCAAAAACCGCAGCGCTGGATTTTACGCTGCATTTTTCGCCTACTACGCAGCGCTCGAGCATGGTGTTGCGCATAACGGTCGCGCCGTGCCAAAGAATGCTCTGCTTCACAACGGCGCCCTCCTCAATCACGCAATCATCCGCCAGAATCGAATATTCCAGCAGCTTTGCGCCCTTTTCTATGCGGCAGTTATTGCCGATTACAACAGGGTAGCCGATCTCGGCGCTTGGGTCAATCTCAACGTTCTTTCCCATCCAGACGTATTTCCTCACTTCGCCAAATGGCAGCTTAATATCCACCCGGCCGCTGAGAGCGTCTCGATGGGCTTCCTGATATTGCTTCAGGCTCCCAACATCTTTCCAATAGCTCGATGTCAGATACCCGAAAAATCTGGTTTTCTGCTCAAGAAGCAGCGGAAAAACGTTGTTACCGAAGCCGTAAAGGATGCCCTTTGGAATCAGCTCCAAAACGCGCCTGTCAAACACATACACGCCCGTATTTGCCGAGTTACTGAAGATAACTTCGCCCTTGGGCTTTTCGAGGAACCGTGTGATCCGCCCGCGGTCGTTAAGCAGCGCGATACCGTATTCTGATGGGTCGTCCACCAGCGAAAGAGCTATGGTTGCAAGCGCTTTTTTGTCCTGATGAAAACGTATAAGCCGCTTGATGTCGACATCCGCGAGGTCGTCGCCGCCAACCACAATGAACGTGTCTTCATCGAAGAAACTCTCGCATCGCTTCACGCTTCCAGCATCGCCCCAAAGCTGATCTTCCAGGGAATAATGAATCTTAACGCCCCACTTCTTGCCGTCCTTGAAGTAGTCCTTGATCTGGTCTCCAAGGTAATAGAGATTGACCATAATGTCTTTGATGCCATTCTTTGCGAGCATCTCAACAATATGCTCCATAACCGGCTTGTTCACTATGGGAACCAACGGCTTAGGCAGGTTTCTGGTTAAAGGATCAAGCCGGGAACCAACACCGGCGGCAAGAATCATTGCTTTCATCAATCACCTCATTTTTGAGTTCTGAGTTCTGAGTTTTGAGTTTTGAGTTGGGCCTGCGCCTGGCCCACTGGCATATCAGGATTTTCCTGAACAGTTTTTACAATCGATACTAACATGCATATTAGCTCTTCAGCGGCTGCCAGTTCATCCTTGACATTCAGATCGGTCAGGTCAGATTCTTGCAAGAGTTTCAGCCAGTAACTTGTCTCACGTGCTTCTTTAGTGGCTATAGACATTTTTGAGAGAAAATCTCTTCTACTCTGACCAGACGTTGCTTCTTCGATATTTGCCCCAATGCTGGTACCGCTTCGCAACAACTGCTTTGAAATTACGTATTCCCTTTGTTCACGCAGCTTAATGTAGAGTTTAATTACATCCAAGGCAAACTTGAAACTCTTCTTACCTACTATGCTTTGTGCCACAATAGCGCTCCCTAAACTCAAAACTCAGAACTCATACCTCAAAACTCAGCGAAGCTCCAAAACTGCTTCTCTCACCGACTTCACAACCAAATCGCGCTCGGCTGCGGTGAGTTCTGGCAGCACGGGCAAGCTCAGGCACTCGGCTGCGGCTTTCTCGGCTTCCGGGAAATCGCCTGGTTTGTAGCCGAGGTAAAGGTATGCTTGCTGCAGGTGGAGCGGGTGCGGATAGAACACCGCTGAACCCACGCCGCGCTGGGCAAGTTTTGCCTTGAGTTCATCGCGCTTTGGGGAGCGAAGCGTGAACTGATGGTATATATGATAGTAATCAGGCTTTGGCACGGGCAATTGCAGAGGAAGATCTTTGAACGCCTCAATGTAATAAGCGGCGTTATCCGCGCGGGCCTGGTTCCATTCTTTGAGCTTTGGCAATTTGACGCGTAAAATTGCGGCCTGGATCTCATCTAGCCTGCTGCAATAACCTACATATTGATATGAATAGGTAGCGTCCATCCCGTGGAAACGCAAGGATTTCGCTTTGATTGCGGTTTCTTCATCTGGGATGAGCACCATTCCGCCGTCGCCGCATCCGCCGAGGTTCTTGGTGGGATAGAAGCTCAAGGTCGCCGCGTCACCGTAGCAACCGATCCCCTTATCCTTATATTTGGAACCGATAGCCTGCGCACCGTCGAAAATCAGCTTGAGGTTATGCTTCTTGGCAATGGCTTCGTATTTCTCAACGTCGGCGCACTGGCCGTAGAGGTGAACCGGAAGAATAGCTTTGGTTTTAGGAGTTATCTTCTCCTCAATCTTATCCGGGTCGAGGTTGAAATCTACAGGGCTGATGTCGGCATGTACAGGCGTGGCGCCAACGATAATAATCGCCTCCGTGGTAGCTACGAACGTGAACGGCGTGGTGATAACCTCGTCGCCCGGTCCAACTCCGCAGGCCGCGAGCGCGATCACTATAGCGTCGGTTCCGGAATTCACCGATATACCATATTTCGCATCGCACACCACCGGCACTTCGGCCTCCAGCGCGGTCACATTAGGGCCAAGAATAAACTGCCCGGAATCTAGAACATCCTGCACTGCTTTGGAAATCTCATCTCGCAGAGCAAGGTATTGTGCTTTGGGGTTTGCAAGAGGTATCGCCAATGTTGTAACTCCTTTATGCTGACTTATTGCGCCACGCGCCAATCGCGGATTTTGTGGACTTTTTCACAAGCGCCATTATTCCACAAGATATTATCCCGCTTCACGCCTGAGCTGTCAAATATTTGCTGGGGTAATAGTGAAGAAATTTGCATATAGCGGGTCACAAGTTGCGTTTGCTAACGTCTAATTACTTAGAATACTGTTGACAGGCGCTATGGAATCATATACCGTAGTGTGGACAACGGCCCGAGCGACAAGTATTAGCCGGGTAAATATCTTATGGAGGGTTAGTTTATGCGCAAGTCCATCGTAGCTTTTGCGGTTTTTGCAGCGATGTGCGTTTCCGGCACACTGACTGCAGCAGATTGGCCGCAATTCAAAGGTCCAAGTGCCAACGGGTTCGCCCCGGATACCGGCATCAACAAGAACTGGACCAAGACACCACCTAAGGTCCTTTGGACCACTCCTATGAACGATGATGGCTATGCTGGCGTCTCTGTTGGCGGCGGGAAAGTCTTTGTTATCAATCATGAGGGCAGCAAGGACATCCTCAGAGCTATCGACATTGCTACAGGCAAAGATGCCTGGACCTACACTTACGAAGATACAGATAAGGCGAATCGTGGTTTTGCCCGTTCTACCCCTATATTTGACTTGGGCAATGTCTACAGCCTCAGCAGACTCGGAATTCTCAACTGCTTAAAGGTTAAGACCGGCAAATTGATCTGGTCTCGCGATATCTGCAAAGATTTCAACGGTAAAAGACCCGGATGGGATTATGCGTATTCCCCGCTGATCGACAAAAACAAGCTGATCGTCATGCCCGGCGGACCTGACGCTGGCGTTGTTGCGTTGGACAAGAAAACCGGCAAGACAGTTATATGGCAGGGCGGCAGCAATGTGTCGAGCTATGCCACTCCTGTTCTCGCAACAATTCAGGGCAAGCAGCAGTATGTAACATTCGATGCCGTCGGCCTGGCTGGAGTTGACGTAGCTTCCGGCAAGCAGCTCTGGAGCTTCCCCTGGAAGACCGACTGCGACTGCAACGCGGCTACACCGATTGTTATGGGTGATTCGGTTTATATCACCAGCGGCTATGGCCATGGCTGCGCGATGGTTGATATTACCGCAGAAGGCGCTAAAGGTAGATGGGAAAACAAACAAATGCAGGCCCAGTTCGCCTCCCCAATCTTCTACAAGGGCTATATCTATGGCGCCGGCGACCCTAACTTCCTGATGTGTATGGATCCGAAAGACGGATCGATCAAGTGGAAGCAGGAAGGCTTCGGCAAGGGTTCAATCGTTGGAGTTGATGGCACAATTATTGCAATGACCGGCAACACCGGCGAAGTGGTTATGGTCAACCTCGCCCCCGACGCCTACAAAGAGCTGGGCAGAATCAAGCCATTGGAGGGCGATTGCTGGACCGCTCCGATCATATCCAACGGCAAGCTGATTGTCCGCGATAAGAAGAATATCGCCTGCATCGCTATCAAGTAAATAACTCTATAACTAGACAACAATCGGGGTCGGCATATTTGCTGGCCCCGATTTTTTTGGTGTTAGGTGCTGGGTGTTGGGGAAGGCTCACCCTACTTTGCCGCAATCCTATCAAGACTCGCATAGTTAATACTCGGGTTCGCCGCTATATAGCTGTCGACCGTTTTCGCAATGGTCGAATCCAATTTCCTGCGAAGATTTCCGGTAGACCATATTTTAAAGTAGCCCAGAGCGCCGCTCGCCATGGAATTGGTAACCGCAACTGTGTAGGTGTGCGAATCATCAAGAGGACTGCCGTTGACGGTCACCGAGGCTACACGTTCACCGGCGCTCTTGGTGGGGGTAAACGTGAATTTCAACCCGGATACCTGCAGGAATCCGAGGTTAGGCTGCGGGTAAATCGAAACGGCCTTCTCGAGAGCCTGTCGGATTTGCTTTCCGGTCAGCTCCAGCACGGCCAGCGGATCGTCAGCGTATGAGATCAGGCTCGTCAGCTCAGAGGAATCCACTTTGCCCGCAGCAATGGGCGGGTCCTTGGACTTCAATTCACTGGCGGCAATAAGCGCGACGTCGGTCTTGGCGCACGCCCTCACAGCATCCGCTACAAGGCTGCCGATTGCAGTCTCATTTTTGCCGATGTCTTTGTTGCCCAGCGGCGATGCGCTTTGCGTGGTCGCAGCCTGAGCTAAACACGCGCCTGCTACCACAGCAACGAGCGCAATAACCAATATCAAATTTGTGATCCTGCTATGAATCAACATTCCAGCACCTCACTTTTAGAATTCATCTATATCTATTAGACGTTGTTAAGAGGGGATGATGTTCTCTCCCCTAGATTAATTTTGGCTATTTTTTCTCAAAGACTTTAGGGCCGATTGCACAAAATCATCAATATCGCCGTCCATGACGCGCATTACGTCGCCTGTCTCATGGCTAGTGCGATGATCCTTGACCATCGTGTAAGGCTGAAACACATAAGAGCGCATCTGGTTGCCCCATTCGATAGCGCGCATATCTCCGCGCAGTTCAGCAACTCTCTGATCGTTTTCGGCGCTCTGTAGCTCGTTCAGCTTAGCAGCAAGCACTTTCATCGCAGTCTCGCGATTTTTGTGCTGCGACCGCTCATTTTGGCAGGTTACAACAATCCCAGTCGGGATATGAGTGATTCGCACGGCGGAATCCGTCTTATTGACGTGCTGACCGCCCGCGCCGCTAGCGCGATATGTATCTACCCGGATCTCATCGGGGTTAATACTAATCTCTGCATCGTCTTCAAGTTCCGGAATGACATCCACCGCCGCAAACGAGGTGTGCCGCCTCTTGTTGGCATCGAAAGGCGAGATTCGCACCAATCGGTGAACGCCGCGCTCGTTCTTTAGGTAACCATAAGCGTTGCGCCCTTCAATGCGGACGGTAACGTTCTTCGAGCCCGCCACATCACCCGGCACCAGGTTGAACACCTCATAGCGGAACCCCCGGCGCTCAGCCCAGCGCAAATACATACGCAGCAGCATGTCCGTCCAATCGCAGGCTTCCGTGCCGCCCGCGCCGGCGTTGATTTCCATGATGGCATTGGATGAATCATGTTCGCCGGAAAGAAGCGTTTCAAGCTCTAATCTAATGTAAGCAGCTTCGATCTCGCCAAGTTCCTTGCGGATATCCGCAGCATCGCCGCTGCCGTCGTCCTCAACAAGCTCCGCGAGTTCAACAAGGTCCTTAACGCGCCCTTTGAGCTCCAGAGCGGGCTCTATCGAACTTCTTAATTGGCTGAGCTTTTTCAGCGTCTTCTGAGCCTCCGCCACATCATCCCAAAAAACAGGCGCGCCGGAAAGCTCTTCTAATTTAACGATCTCCTTCATGACGCGTGGAACGTCAAAGATGACCTCCCAGCTCTTCGAGGTTTACTTCCAATATTGCAAGTCTATCTACAACGTCTTTTAACATCGTTTCTCCATTACATAGGTTCGTTTCGGGATTTCCGCTGCGCTCAAATCCCGAAACACCACACCAAATCTAGTCCCTTCCCCTCCTGTTCCCTGTTCCCTGTCACCTGTTCCCTAATTAACCCAGCTTGCCTAAGCAGCATTTCTTGAATTTCTTGCCGCTTCCGCAAGGGCAAGGGTCGTTTCGGCCGATCTTGCCGGACGCAGCCTTCTGCATCATAGCCGCAGACATCGCCGGGTTGCCTTCGCCAATTCCCTGCGGTCCGTCAGCCGACATCTCAACCAGGTTATCATACGCCATTCTGCGTCTGGGCGGCGGAGCCTCGGTCTGCACGCGATACATGATACGCACAATATCGTCCTGGATGCTTATAAGCATCTGCTGGAACAGGTCATACGCTTCGCGTTTGTATTCGACAATCGGGTCGCGCTGAGCGTAACCGCGCAGGCCAATGCCTTCGCGCAGGAAGTCCATCGCATCCAAATGATCGATCCACTTGCGGTTGATAAGATCAAGAGCTATGTGCCGCTCGATATCGCGCATCAGATCAATGCCGATCTCCTGCTCTTTCATCGCGTAAGTCTTGTCGACTATCTCATTGAGTATTTCCATTAGCTCGTCGCGTTTCTTGCCATGAATGTCTTCGGGTGTGGCGAACAGTTCTGCTGGCATGATTTCGTTCACATGCTGGAACAGCCCGTTATAGTCCCATTCTTCCTGCGGCCTGCCCTCATGGCAGAACATATCGATTGCCGCAGCCATTGTATCGTATAGGTTGGTGATGACGGTCGCTCTAAGGTCAGCGCCTTCGAGAATCTGCCTGCGCTGGCCGTAGATGGTCTCGCGTTGAACGTTCATAACGTCGTCATATTCCAAAACGTGTTTGCGCATATCGAAGTGGTGCATTTCAACCTTCTTCTGCGCTCGCTCGATTGCTCTCGAAACCAGCTTGGCATCAATAGCCTGATCATCTCTCCAACCCTGGAACAGGAACGACTTGCTCTTATCGCCGAAGAGCCTCATGAGCTCGTCTTCGAACGATACAAAGAACTTGGAAGCGCCAGGGTCGCCCTGGCGGCCTGAACGTCCTCTGAGCTGGTTGTCGATGCGCCTGCTCTCGTGGCGCTCAGTTCCAAATATCTGCAAACCGCCGCGCATGATAACATCCATCTGCTGCGGACTCGCGTTCTTTAACCTGTCCGGATTATGCTGATTCCAAGACTCGAAGTCCCACTTCAGGTCTCCCATATCGAACGGAGGCAGGTCATTGAAGTTAACTTCATCGTCTTCGACTACAGCTCCGCCGAGCAGGATGTCAACACCACGACCGGCCATGTTGGTCGCGATAGTTACCGCTCCTCTTCGACCAGCCTGTGAGATAATCTCAGCTTCCATCTCATGGTATTTTGCGTTCAAGATGCTGTGAACGATGCCGTCCTTAAGAGCCTCAATCAGCTTTGGTTTCCCGGTCGGGCTAATCTCCAGGACCTTCGCCAGCGCATCGATATTCGGCTGACTGAGCATGTTCAGATCGAATTCGATTCGCCTTCCGAGCCTGCTCAATTTAGAGAAATCGAGCTGATCGAAAGGCAAGCTCAGCAGCGCATGATATTCGTTTGTTTCTTCCTTGGGAATGTTTTTAGATTCGTCGAGTTTATTTCGCAGGAGCACGGTCGCTGCCAAAAGCTGCAATCTTTCGCTAATCAGCCTCTCGCTGACCAGTTCTGAAACCTCGATAGACCGGGTTCCGACGAGGGTTGGGGTTTCTCTGGCGTAGCACTTGAGAACCTCCAAGCTCAGCCCTCTGAACTTGGCTTCCTGGTTCTTGAAAACGATATCCGGCGAGTCTTTCCTGAAGACTTCCTGGTTAGTTGGTATTTCGACCACGTCCAGCGCATAAATCTTGCGGAACTCGTCTTCTTCGGTCTTAGCCGTACCGGTCATACCCGCCAGCTTGCTGTAAAGTCTGAAGTAGTTCTGATAGGTGATGGTAGCCAGTGTCTGGTTTTCTTCTTGAATCTGGCACCCTTCTTTTGCCTCAACTGCCTGGTGAAGGCCATCGCTCCATCTTCGACCGAACATCAAACGCCCGGTGAACTCATCAACGATCGTAACTTGACTATCCTTAACTACATAGTCTATATCTCTTTTGAAAACCGCATGCGCCTTGAGAGCGGCATTGATATATTGGTTGATTTCAAGGTTATCAGGGTCGCTGAGGTTGCCGCAGCCGGTGATTTCTTCTACCTTGTGCTGGCCCTCTTCGGTGAGCATCGCGGTCTTTGCTTTCTCATCAATGGTATAATCGCGCTCTTTAACGAGCTTTCGGGCAACCTTATCCATCTTGTAATACATATCGCTGGACCGGTTACCCTGGCCGCTTATGATCAATGGGGTTCTAGCTTCATCAATGAGAATGCTGTCAACTTCGTCGACTATAGCGTAGTTGGCTTCCCTTTGGACCAAATCTTCCAACCTGAACGCCATATTGTCGCGCAGATAATCGAAACCGAACTCATGGTTCGTTCCGTAGGTGATATCGCACGAGTATGCCTCTTTTCGAGAGACCGGGCGCAGTTTGTCCCATTCATACGGTGTCTGCGCAACATAATCCGGCTCGTAAATGTATGAATTGCTATGATCGCCGCTCTCGGCGCTCTGACCGTGGATCGAGCCGACAGACATTCCCAACAAATGATACACCGGGCCGTTCCAGGTGGTGTCGCGCTTGGATAGGAAGTCGTTAACGGTAACCAGGTGAGCGCCCTTGCCGGAAAGTGCGTTGAGATACAGCGGCAAGGTAGCGACCAGGGTCTTACCTTCACCGGTTCTCATCTCGGCGATTCGTCCCTGGTGCAGCACCATACCACCGATCATCTGCACATCGAAGTGCCTCATTCCCAGCACTCTGATTGCGGCCTCGCGCACCACCGCAAAGGCTTCTACCAGCAGATCATCAATCGTTGCGCCCTCAGCAATCCGCGCTTTGAACTCGTCGGTTTTCGCCCTGAGCTGCTCGTCGGTCAAGCCTTTCAGGCTTGGCTCGACCTCATTTATTTTATCCGCAATTTTGCGGAACTGCTTAATCTCACGTTCATTGGAGCTGAATAGTTTAAGGATGTTCATAATTGCGTCCTATGAGCCAATACAAGCAGAAAAAAGGGAAACGTCGGGACACCCCGCAGCTTCCCAATTAGCTTGAAAATTGCTACAAATTCTATATGTACGATATCACAAATACGCTCAAGTGTCAATTATCGGGGATGCGAGAAAAACAGGGAACAGGTTATAGGTAACAGGGAATAGAAGGGAGGGCGAGGCTCCCGCCGAGCCTTGGCGGTATGGTGTGCGGAATGTTGGTGTTATCAATTGATATTTCGGGATTTCCGTTCTGCTGATGCTCCACTCAAATCCCGAAACACCCTAATTCAGAATTCATAATTCATAATTATCAATTGCGCCCTTCATCGCATTATGGAAGCATTGCCGGGTTTCCGGGCTGGCCCTGAGTCGGGGACGGCATTGTAATGGATTTTGTCCAAGTCGTGCCCCATCCCCACGTTCGAGAGGTTGTGTTGAAGATTCTCTGGGCAACGGCCAATTGATTCTGTCTGACGCGGAACACGAAGCATTCTCCCGGATCCGGAACACGCTGACCTGCACCGTCTTGATATACATCGATTCCGTTCCATTTGTAGGTTCCGGCT
>JAPLCU010000142.1 GCA_026392045.1 Armatimonadota bacterium | reverse complement strand
ATACTTCGGGACTGTTTTTCGTCCCGAAGGGATTGGCTTTAGATAGTTGGAATATTTAGTTGTTTAGACGCACCCTGAGCATAAACAGCGTAAGATAGTTCTTGTCACTTTTCGCTATTCTCATCTTTGTTCTCAGAATCGGAGCTCGTTCTCTCCACAAACCGCGAAATCCTGAAAATCACCCAACCTACGATATACATCAGCATGAAACATTTGATGCCTATTGCGGCGGCTGCGTTGGGGTTGTGCTTTGTGAGCGATAGATAGGTGTATGCGCTGCCTATCAGACCTGCAAGAACAGACAAAACCATCCAGATGGGTATGAAGCTGTCGCTGGGTTTGCTCACTGCTTTGATTCCTTCTTGTAATCGACTGACTCGAACTTCGCCAGATTTCTAAACTGATCCTCGAAGGCGTTCAGTCCTGGGGCTCCGCCAGTGTGGATGAAAATCACGGTGCGGTCATTGTCTATCGCCCCGGTTTTGGCCAAATCTATCAGGCCGGACATTGCTTTGCCTGTGTAAACTGGATCGAGAATAAGCCCTTCGGTTCGCGCGGCAGTTAGAATCGCCTTGTTGCCGCATTCGGTAGGCACTCCATAGAATGTGCCGTAATATTCGTCGTTTATCACCAAATCGTCGGGTGAAAAAGATTCGTCTGCGCCTATCAACTTAGCTGCCTCGGTGGCATGCTCGGCCGCAATCTTGCGAAGAGGCTTCGATTTTCGAGCAACGCTTATCCCTATCAGCTCCGCCTCGGGTAAAAACAGCTTCAAACCAAGCACGCAGCCTGCCATAGTTCCTGCCGAACCCACGGGTACGAAAACCAGCGGGGCTTTGTCTTCCTCGGAAAGCTGCTCAGCGAGTTCTCGAATCCCGCACACATAACCAAGGCTGCCAAGGGGTGTTGAGCCCCCGATTGGGATGACATACGGTGATTTACCATTGCGAATCAGCTTTTCAGCCTCAGCTATCATGGCTTTTTCCATATCTTTTACACTTGCATCTTCCATAAATCGGATATCCGCGCCCAAAACCACATCCAACAGCAGATTCCCATAAAATCGATCGAACCTTGGGCCGCCAAGAAAGAGAATACACTCATCAATGCCCACTTTTCGCGCGGCGCCGGCTGTCATACGTGCGTGATTCGACTGCGGCCCGCCGTCTGTGAGTATCACGTTAGCGCCTCTCGCGAGGGCATCAGCCATCAGATATTCGAGCTTCCTGGCTTTGTTGCCGCCGCCTGCCAGGGTGGTGCAGTCATCGCGTTTAATCAGGAGCTTGCGCAAGCCCAGTTTGGCGGCAAGCCTCGGCGCCTCCTCCAGGGGAGTTGGAAGAGTGGTCAGATTTACGCGTGAAATGTCATCTAGTCTCATATACTCGGTTCTCCTGCGCTAAAGTATACCCCGTCAGCTACTTATGGTCAAATTGATGCAACCACGGGGAGGGCGAAGGTCCCCCTGAGCCGTTTTCCTTCGCAGCTACAAGGCTCGGCGGGAGCCTCGCCCTCCCCTCCCTCACCATGAGTGAACTCTAACAAATAGGAATATCAGTCGACTTCTTCGCTCAATTCTGATACCATGAACCGGCAGTTGGATGGATGTGATATGACCGCAAATGACCGCAAATTCATGATATTCACTTGGGGTTGCCAGATGAATGAAGATGATTCTGACCAGATAGCCAATCTCTTCACGCAGATGGGTTACGCGCGCACTGATTTACAGGATGAGGCAGATGTCGCCGTGCTGGTCACCTGCAGCGTGCGTGAAAAGCCTGAGCAGAAGGCGAAAAGCAAGCTCGGGGAGCTTCGGTTGCTGAAAGAAGCGAACCCCAAAATGATCATCGGTATTTGCGGCTGCATGGCTCAAAAAGAGGGCGAAGCGCTTCGCAAAGGCCGGCCGTATTTGGATTTTGTTGTTGGCACTGCAAACATATTTGAAATCCCAGAGATAGTAAAGCAAGTGGAAGGCGAGCGAAAGCTGCGCACGGCTCTCAGCCTTCCAAGAACTGGTTCAGATTCGCTAGTTATCCCCGGCCGCGCCGAGCGAACAGACGTTGCGCTCAAGAGTTTTGTGCCGGTTATGTATGGCTGCGATAATTTCTGCAGTTATTGCGTGGTGCCTTACGTTCGCGGGCGAGAGCGCAGCAGACCAATGGGGGATATTGTGAGCGAGATTCGCGATCTTGCCGGTAAAGGCAGGCGTGAGGTCACCTTGCTAGGGCAAAATGTGAACTCTTATGGCGCAACTCTGAATGAGAAAGTGGATTTCGCCGATCTGCTCAAAGCCGTCAATGACATCGAAGGCATCGAGCGTATAAGGTTTATGACTTCGCATCCGAAGGATCTCACGGACAAAATGATAGAAACAATGCGCGACCTGCCGAAGGTCTGTGAGCACATTCATTTGGCCGTGCAATCCGGCGATGATGAAGTTTTGCATCACATGAACCGCAAATACACGCATACTCATTTCAGAGAGCGCGTGGCCGCGCTGCGGGCTGCCGTGCCTGATATTGCGATAACCACCGACCTCATTGCGGGATTCCCCGGCGAGACCGAGGAGCAATTTGAAAACACCATGCGCCTCGTGGAAGATTGCCGATTTGACGCAGCCTATATGTTTGCTTACAATGTGATACCAAACACAGCCGCCCAGAAGATGGAAGGCCACCTTGAGAATGCTGTCAAGAACGCTCGTTTGAACAGGATTATAAAGCTGCAGAACCAGATTACTTGCGAGATAAATGACGCGCAAATCGGCCAGGTTTTCGAGGTTCTGGTGGAATGTGTGAGCCAGAAAAATCAAGCGCGTGTGACGGGGCTCACCAGGCAGCACAAGACCGTCAATTTCCCTGGCGATGAGAGCATTCTTGGGAAATTAGCGCTGGTGCGAGCAACTGAAGGGCATCTGTATGGATTTGTTGGCAAGCTAGTCAAGTAATTATGAATTATGAATGCTGAATTATGAATGAAGGGAAGGGACTATGTTCGGGCGGATTTGTAATCCTGCCCGCAGCATATCAAATTATGAATTATGAATGCTGAATTATGAATTGGGAAGGGATATCCGCTCCCTTCATTCAGCATTCATAATTCACAATTCAGCATTCCAGTTTTGCAATCCGGCCCGTAAGTGGCCATCTGGGAGCCATTGTTACATCTAGCCATTCTTTTGGCCTTTTGGAGAATAAGTTGGACGCTAAGAAAGTTACGCCGATGGTGGCGCAGTATATGGAGATTAAGGAACAGTATCCGGATGTGATATTGATGTTCCGGCTCGGCGATTTCTATGAAATGTTCGGAGAAGACGCCGAGGTTGCTTCGCGCGAGCTTGAGATTGTGCTTACCTCGCGTTCGCAGGGTTACGCTGCCGATGTGCCTATGTGCGGTTTTCCTTATCATGCTGTGGATAGATTCGTGGCAAAGCTGATCTCCAAGGGCCATCGTGTGGCGATATGCGACCAGCTTGAAGACCCCAAGAAAACCAAGAATATCGTTAAGCGCGGCGTCACGCGAGTGGTCACACCGGGCACAATCCTCGAAGATGGCATGCTCGATGCCAAGGCTAATAACTATTTGGCGGCTGTTGTAACTGAGCCGGATGTTAATGGGATAGCTGTTGTGGATATATCCACCGGCGAGTTTGTTGTGACTGAGGTCGCGGGCCGCGATGCCACTAATAAGCTCCTTGAGGAACTTGGAAGGCTCGCTCCGGCTGAAGTGATTTTGAGAGAGATCGATATTGATCTGACAGAGCCAATCAAGCGAATCACAAACACCGCTGTCACCAAATTCAATGAAAATGTTATCTATAAAAAGAGCGCGAAACAGCTTCTTTGCGATCATTTTCATACAGATTCTTTGAGAGGTTTTGGCGCAGAAGAGATGAGCGCCGGTGTGGAGGCTGCTGCGTTTATTCTCGAATATTTGAAGCATACTAACGCGGGCGCGCTGCAGTCGATTTCGAGCCTTTCCACATATTCAACAAGCGGATTTATGGTGCTGGATGCTGCAGCCCGTAGGAATCTGGAATTGACGCATTCGATGTCGGCTGATACGCGCGGCGCGAGTCTGTTGTCTATAATTGATAAGACCAAGACCGCTATGGGAGGCCGTTTGATTCGAAAATGGCTTGATCAGCCGCTTTTGGATGTGAAGAAAATTAACCGTCGGCTGGATTCGGTTGAAGAGTTGCATAATGATGCGCTCGTGCGCGGCGACGTGCGCGATGTATTGCATAATATTCAGGACCTCGAGCGCCTGATGAGCCGCATTGTTGCTGAAAGCGCAAATGCGCGGGATTTGGTTGGGCTGGCGCAGTCGCTTAAGAAACTGCCGGAGCTTGCGATAAATCTGCAGAATGTGGCATCAGAGCGATTGAAAACGCTGCTGCTGGCTATCGAGTTTATGGACCCGCTTGTGGAGTTGATCGAGGGCGCTATAGCATCTGACCCGCCTCTTACAATTAAAGACGGCGGCATTATTGCAGAGGGTTACAATGCCGATTTAGACGTTCTGCGCAGCGCGTCGCGGGATGGCAAGGCATGGATTGTCGCCTTGGAAGCCGATGAGCGCGAGAAAACCGGCATAAAAAATCTTAAGGTTGGCTATAACTCGGTGTTTGGATACTATCTGGAAGTGACCAAGTCTTACCTGCATTTGGTGCCTGAAGACTACATCCGAAAGCAGACAACTTCCAATTCTGAGCGTTTTATAACCCCCGGCCTCAAAGAGATGGAATCAAAAGTGCTGGGCGCTGATGATAAGGCCAAGGAACTCGAATATGGCATTTTCTGCGAGGTGAGAAGCAAGGTCGCTGATGAGGTCCTAAAAGTCGCCAAGGTCGCGCGGGCTGTCGCTGAAATTGATGTGCTTTCTGCCCTTGCTGAAACGGCTGCCAGCAAAGGCTTCGTGAAGCCGACGGTTGATGATGGCGAGGAACTTAAAATAAAGAATGGCCGCCACCCGGTCGTTGAGCATTTCATTCATGAGCGATTCGTGCCGAACGACACTTTCGTGAACAGCGAATCAGATCAGCTTTTGATCATCACCGGCCCGAATATGGCTGGGAAATCGACTTATCTGAGGCAGGTTGCGCTTATTGCGCTGCTTGCGCAAATGGGAAGCTTCGTGCCTGCCGATGAGGCCGTGATTGGGGTTGTTGACAGGATATTCACTCGCGTCGGCGCACATGACGAGCTCGCGAGCGGGCAATCGACATTTATGGTTGAAATGAATGAAACCGCAAACATTCTCAATAATGCTACCAGGCGAAGCCTGATCGTGCTTGACGAAATCGGCCGGGGGACTTCCACCTACGACGGCCTTTCGATTGCGTGGGCGGTTGCTGAGCAGATAAACCAATTGGGCGCAAAAACGCTGTTTGCAACCCATTACCATCATCTTAATGACCTCGAAAAGCAGCTCAAGGGTGTTAAAAATTATCGCATTGCCGTGCGCGAGGAAAAAGACAGAATTGTTTGGCTGCGTAAGATTATGCCTGGTGGCACTGACAAAAGCTACGGTATAGAAGTGGCGCGCCTTGCAGGTCTGCCTCAAGAAGCTATCGAACGCGCTAAGGAGATTCTTAAAGAGCTCGAATCCAACGGCGGCGGCTCTAAGGATGTTGGCAAAGGCGTGAAGATCAGCGAGAAGAAGCAGACCCTGCAGATGAACTTGTTTGAGGCTGAAAAGCACCCTGTGATTGAGGAACTTGAGGGGCTTGATACTTCTATTATGTCGCCTATTGAGGCTATGAATAAGCTGTATGATTTGCAGAGAAAAGTGATGGGAAGATAGCTGGGTAGTGGAAAGCGGAAAGTGGAAAGTGGAAAGCCCGGAAGGGACGCTATATCTCTCCCTATGTCCCTTTCCTAATTTCCGTGCTTCCGTGATTAAACGATGCCAGAGGATGTAGTTTCCGCCAGATGTGCGATCTCGATTCCTGGTGATTGGTGGACAGTATGCGCAGTGACACAGTTGTATTCTGGGACTTTGACGGCACACTCGCCTATCGCAAAGGCGGCATGTGGGGTGGGGCGCTGCGCGCTGCGCTTGGGCAGGTGTGTCCGGAACTTGACCAGTCCAAAGTGGACATATCTTCTCAACTGAAAACCGGATTTCCCTGGCATGACCCAGACACTCCGCACATTCATCTGTGCGAGCCGGAAGCTTGGTGGCGGTATATGCAGGGGATACTTGCGAATGCGTTGGTTAAGGCAGGTGTTCGCGAGTGTGAGGCTGTGGCCTGTGCTGAGATCGCCCGGCGGGAGTATATTTGTCCGTCGGCTTGGGATTTGTATGATGACTCTATTCCTGCACTCAGTGCGATTGCCAAGACAGGCGCGCGGCATGTTATTCTCTCTAATCATGTTCCCGAGCTGGAATGGTTGGCAAGTGAATTGGGCATGGCGCCTTACCTAAGCGGCGTAATAAGCTCCGCGTTGACTGGCTACGAAAAACCAAATCTGCAGGCATTCAAGATCGGTCTGCAGTTCGCTGGAAATCCAGCTCGAGCCTTTATGATCGGTGATAACCCCGTTGCAGACGTTGCCGGAGCCGAGGCGGCCGGTATGACAGGTGTGTTGATCTCGCGCGGTGTGTCGGCGACAGGCGGACGGGTAATATCCCATCTTAGTGATGCTGTAATCTTGATTGGAAGCTGAAAGCGCTTAAGTGACGCCATTCAGATATCTTTTTCCATTTTTCCGATTTTCGTGATAAAAACTATGCCAGAAGAAGTAATGTCAGCAAACAGAATAGCGCTATTAGATGAGCATACTGCCAACCGTATCGCTGCGGGTGAGGTTGTTGAGCGGCCAGCTTCGGTGGTGAAGGAGCTCGTCGAGAATTCGATTGACGCTGGCGCCACTCAAATCACGGTCGTGCTGGAGGATGGCGGCAAGGAGCTTATTAAGATTGTTGATAATGGCGTTGGCATGACCCGCGATGATGCCATTCTCTCGCTGCAGCGCCATGCCACCTCCAAGATCAGAGATGTCGAGGATCTGATCAGCATC
Organism: Armatimonadota bacterium; assembly: GCA_026392045.1. Lineage (GTDB taxonomy): Bacteria > Armatimonadota > UBA5829 > UBA5829 > UBA5829 > JAMCYN01. The sequence continues at coordinate 548 of JAPLCU010000142.1, read as the reverse complement.
AGCACGCTTGGTTTCAGAGGGGAAGCGCTGCCGAGCATTGCGTCGGTATCAATAATTGAGATTATCACCAAGCACGAGTCGGAGCCTGACGGCGTGAGGCTTGAAGTTGAGGCCGGGACGATTCACAATCTGGAATCCGTTGGAGCGCCGCAGGGTACTACATTCTCCGTGCGCAGACTTTTCTTCAACACACCCGCAAGGCTGAAGTTTCTCAAGACAGCGCAGACCGAAATGGGGCATATTACCGAGATCGTTGGGTGGTTCGCTATGTGCTACCCGAATATCGCATTCCGGCTGATTCATGGGGGCCGCGAGGTTCTGAGCTCCCCTGCGACCGGCATCAGGCTGAACAGTATTACGCACGTGCTCGGAAAAGACGTTGCTAAGCAGCTTGTTCCGATTCTCTTTGAGACCGGCGCGATGAGGGTGGAGGGCTTTGTCTCCAACCCGCAGCTAACGCGTATCAACCGCAAAGACCAGAGTTTTTTCGTCAATGGCCGCCCCATAAAAAGCCGCACAATCACCCACGCGCTCGATCAGGCATATCG
>JAPLCU010000163.1 GCA_026392045.1 Armatimonadota bacterium | reverse complement strand
ATAGCAGCGATGAACTCGTTTCGTCATCAAGTGCAGTGGCTATGGCAGCGCTCGCTTCAACGGCGCAGTCATAAAAGCAGGTGCGACTGGGATAAGATGAAAGTTCTTTCCCATCGATGGCTTCCCTATCCGAAAATCCTGTATCCTTATCCTGAACATCGTCTGCGCGTCACTACCTGAGGCAGGAGCCCAGTGCAATAGTCTTGCACGCTGGGATCTGTGCGGGGGGCTGAGGGTGACTTCGGTCCCTACCGCGACCATCTGATATATTAGTCCATTTACATGTGCGCCAAAATAGTGCATACTATAGTAGAGATGGCTGAATGGGTGAGGCAGCGCCGCGAGAATTGCCAGGCTATCTCAAGCCGGAGGGTCATTATGAAAGCGCGCCGTTTGGGATTCTCTCTTATAGAGCTGCTGGTCGTAATCGGAATTATCGCGATTTTGGCTGCCATATTGTTTCCGATGCTTACAAAAGCAAGAGAGAAAGCAAAATGTGCCACTTGCTTGTCCAACTTGAAACAGGTAGGCAATGCAATGAAGCTTTATGGCAATGATTGGGATGACAGATTCCCCTATTTCTGCAATGAGTGGGGTGTGTATCCTGACCTGACTGATATTTTGAAGAAATACACCAAAGGGATGAAAGTCTTTGCCTGCCCGAGTGATATTGGAGAACAAGCAATCGGCGGAAATGCAACACCTTGGTGGAAGTTATACCACACCAGTTTCAACTGGCCTGGCACAAACTATAAGGGCATGTGGCCACATCTGGCCGGGCTTTCTCAAACAAATCCAAAAGATCCGATTGAATATAATAAAGTTGCTTCATATAAGTGGATATGGGATCTGCCGCTTAGCAGAAGACCGATGATCTTTGATGGTAGATGCTGGCATTTCGTGACGTTCGCTCAAACAGGCAGTTGGGATTCAGTTCGCGGATTTATAAATTTTGTTTGCATAGACGGTCATACGAAGACTATTGAATATCAGAAGTTGTTGGATTACCTTTGGGGATCAAGCGAGCCCAAATAGTCGCAATCTTAACCTTAATCCCAATAGTTCGCGTGATGCCCTCTGAGCACGGATTGAATTATTGCGACCGACAGGCATCCACTTTCCTGATCACAACTAAGGCAACATCATCGTGAAGCGCTCCATTCGCAAATGCCGTTGCATCTTCCAGTAGCTTTGATGCAATATCTTCGGCGGAAGCGTTTGCATTTCTGGAAAGGCAGCGGATGATGCCCTCCGTTCCAAAGAGTTTCGAGTCATGAACCTTTCTCGACTCTGTTATGCCGTCAGTTACCAACACGAGCAGATCGCCCACCTTAAAACTCAGGCTGTCTTCCGAGTAAACGTGCCTACCCAGACCATCGAACATCGGCCCGCCCATAGCCAGAGGTTCAACACTGCCATCCGAATGCCTCACCAACGGTGGTTCGTGGCCAGCATTAGTGTAGGCCATTCTGCCCGTGCGCGTGTCCAACATGGCAAAAAAGGCCGTCAGCATATCGTTCTCCGTCGTAATATCTCTAAAGAGGGCGTCGCTGACGAGCGTCATAACGCGGGACGGCTGATCATACAGGAAAGCGTAGCTTCTTATCGTATGTCTTACAGCGGCGACACGCGAGGCGGCAGGCAGCCCCTTGCCCACTATATCCCCGATAACGATGCCGATCTTGCCATCGCCCAAATCGATCAGGTCGTAGAAGTCGCCGCATACCTCTGATTCCGACAGCGCGGGCTGATACTTGGCGGCTATCTCGTAGCCTTCCGGCTGAATCGGCATTTGGGGCGGAATCAATGCCTGCTGCAGCACATCGGCTATATGAGCGCTCCGCTCGGACTCGTGTGTCAAGATATCCTGCGCGGCATGGCGTTCGGAGCAGTCCTGAAAATACACCGATATTCCGCCTTCGTAAGGATAGGCGCGAATCTCAAACCATTGATCGAAGGGAGGATAGTAACTTTCGAACTGGACGGCAATCGCCTCCCTCACAGATCTTTCATATTCCGTTTGGAACATCGTGCCTACTGCTTCAGGGAACTGGTCCCAAATTCTCGTGCCTATCAGCTCCTCGCGCGATTTCAGAAGAATATGCTCTGCTTCATTGTTCACATAGTTGAAACGCCAATCCCGATCCAGCGTGAAAAATGCGTCCGAAATGCTCTCAAGAATCTGCGTCATTTGCTCATGGGACTGCGCCAGCGCATCCTCCGCTTGTGTGCGCTCCAGTTCGCCGGCCGCGCGTATGGCCACCAGTTTCAGTATCAATTCCGCCGGTTTGGTGTTTGTTAGGGGCTTGCGGCTGATTATGGCGATCAGGCCGATTGGTTGCCCCTGGGAACTCCAGAGGGTGGTTCCGACATAACCTTCGGCCATCATCTCCTGGAGCACCTTATCCCGGGGAAACAAATGGCGCACATCCCTGGGAAAAGAACAAATCGTATTCCTTACGACATCCCCGCAAGGCGTGTCTTTCAAGGTATAGGCCACATTATCCTCGAACTTGCCATTGAAGTAGATGGCCACCGTCTGGGCGGCCAGGCAATCCTCAGTCAGGCGATCGATGCAGACAAAGTCCATGCTCAGGGTATCGGCAAGGTAGCGCGCCAGCGTTTGGAAGAAATCCTCGCCCGAGCCCGGCCAGCCACACTGCAGCAGGAATGATTGGGCATCCTCCATCTGCCTGCGCTCGGTGATGTCTACCACCGCGATGCGGCACTCTTCGCCAACTCTGGGAACAGCAGCCTCTATCCGCACGTAGATCGGGGCAATTGCCTCTGTCTGCAGAACTACTTCACATATCTGCTTTGTCTGGGTCTCAAATGCGCTCTCGAAGAATGCATTGAATACGGGCAGCGTCTCAGGCGAAACGAAAAGACTGAAGCGCTCGTTTACCAGCCGAGAGCGCTCAATCCCAAGCAGACTTGACCCGGTCAGGTTCACCTGGCGAATATTGCCTTGGCGGTCGAGAGTAAAGTAGCCCAGCGGAGCGTAATCGTAGAGGTCGGTATACCACTCCAGCGAAGCATCCGCATCAACTTTTGCCTGTTGAAGTTCATCGTTCTGCAACTCTAACTCAATCTGGTGGACTTGTAGTTCGCGGACCAGCCGCAGCGCGTCCGGCTCCGCTATAGGCGGATGAGCTTCGGCTCCCGTTGCTTTCAGTTTCTCTTCCGCCCTGCGCCGCAGATCAGCGGCGTCTGCTGATGCAGCCTTGCCCTTTTTCATGGCGCGGCATCCTCCTCGGACTTCGTTACTGCGCGCAAGCGCTCTTCGCACTCTCGCAGCGCCTCTTCTTCCTGCTTCTGCACGGTCTTTATCTGAAAGTAGACAGAGATACCTTCCGCTTCAGGATAGATATTCACATGTACCAACCCGCGAACGGTTCGACACTAAAATTCATTTCAAAAGACAGGGGTATCTTTTCATTCAATATCTGGCGATACTTCGCGTGAAGTTCCTTGGCTACATCAGTTACTGACAGCGCTTCGGTCAGGTAATATTATGGCTGCATTATACTCTTTTCATGGAAATGCGTCGAGGGCGTGAAGCGGCTTGTAGCTGTGAAGAGAAACGGCTCAGCGGGAGCCTCGCCCTCCCCTCAGTGTTCCCCTCGTATGGTAACAGCTCAGTCTTAATGAGAATACACGCACAAACTAGCATCCTGAGCTCCGTCGAAGGGTGCGGTCAAGTCCAAACATGCGTATCTTCGCAGCCGCATACTTCGACGGAGCTCAGCATGCTTACATTGTAATCAGCAAGTCTGAGCTCTTA